>CAMBBZ010000115.1 GCA_945863965.1 Chitinophaga pinensis
ATAATTACATTTGGAATTATTTCTTTCGGTTTTCGAAAAATTGAACGAATCAATAAGGAAGACTTCTTAAATAGTAAAGTTTCAGACAATAATTCCCCAACGCATTTTGAATAGTATGAGAGCTGTAATTGCCATATTCTTTCTTTATATTGTAATGCTTCTCTCAACTAAGGAGGCAGTAGCGCAATCGGATACAACCAATACAAAAGCACCCAAAATTACGTTAAGTGGTTTTGCAGATGTTTTTTATGTGTATGATTTCAATCAACCGCAAGGAATTCAAAGACAAGCATTTTTGTTCAACCACAACCGTCACAATGAGTTAAACTTGAATTTAGGCTTTATAAAACTAGGATTGGAACATGCTAAATACAGAGCCAACCTTGGTTTACAAACCGGAACGTATGCCAATGATAATTATGACGCAGAACCGGGACTTTTGAAAGGCCTGTTTGAAGCGAATATTGGATTATCCCTGAACAAGAAAAATAATTTATGGTTAGATGCAGGGGTTTTACCCTCTTATATTGGTTTTGAAAGTGCTATTTCCACTGACAATTGGACCATGACACGCTCTTTGTTGGCTGAAAATTCACCATACTTTCTTGCAGGATCAAAATTGACGTATAAACCTTCTGATAAATTGGAAATAGCAGGGTTCATTCTAAACGGATGGCAAAGAATTCAACGACTTAAGGGAAATTCAATGCCCTCCTTTGGAACGCAGCTAAAATATAGTCCGATAAAAAAAATCAGTTTAAATTGGAGTACGTTTATGGGAACTGACGATCCTGACTCGTTAAGGCGGATGCGATATTTCAATAATTTTTTTGGTCAATTTCAATGCACAGAACGGTTTGGTTTAATAGTTGGTTTCGACATTGGAACACAACAGAGAACGAAAAACAGTTCCGTTTATGACATTTGGTTTAGTCCTGTAATCATCGGGCAATTTGTCTTTAACGATAACTGGAAATCCGCCATTAGAGCTGAGTATTACCAAGACGAAACTGGAATTATAATTCCGACAGGAACAATAAATGGTTTCCGAACTTCAGGACTTTCGCTAAACCTGGATTACTCACCAACACAAAATATCATGTGCCGGCTGGAAGGACGTTGGTTAAATAGTAAAGACGAAATATTTGAAACCAAAACCACTCCAACCAACAACAACTTTATAATTGGGACCTCCATTACAATTAAATTTTCGGAGCCGCTCACTAAATAGTCGAAGCAAACGCTGATGCAACCATGAAAAAAGCCCCGCAAATGCGAGGCTTTTTTGTCGGGGAGACAGGATTCGAACCTGCGACCCTCTGGTCCCAAACCAGATGCGCTACCGAGCTGCGCTACTCCCCGATTCCGATTTACGGAGTGACCCCGACAGGACTCGAACCTGTGACCTACTGCTTAGAAGGCAGTTGCTCTATCCAGCTGAGCTACGAGGTCCGACCAAAACGGAGTGCAAAAGTACGCTTTTTTGCGATTAATGCAAATAATATTTCAATAGTTTTATCTGGGCTTTTTGTGTCTCTGTTTTCACTAAAAATGGTATATTTACCTACTTTTTGATATGAAAATACTTAAAATTGCATTATTCGGTCTGTTCAACCTGTGCATGTTGGTTACGTTAGAGGCCCAAGACACTAAAGATTCTGCCAATCTCAAAAATAGTCATGAATCTAATTCAAGAGACAGCAACCAATCCAATAGCAATCCAATCGCAACAACAGCTATAACCCAAAATTCTCAAACTTCAACCCCCAAACTCCCAAACCCCAAACGCCCAAATCCCTCCAATGTGTTCCAAAATCAAGGGCTTACCTTTTATTTTGGCTCAGGAACTCCCGCAGCACAACGTGTAATTTCCACTGCCCTAGAAGAGCAAGTTCGATACGACTTCCCCAATAAAGCGCCCAATATTATAAATGCACCAACCTTTATTGGCTATCAATACCATGTAAAAAATCGCTTGAGCGTTGGGTTGGTTTACTGCGTATCGGGGGTTAGAACGCCTAATTTGATTTATCCCGATTTACAAAATCCCTCAGAAAGCACGGAATTCAATTATCAGATCAATATAAATTCGTTCATGGGGTCGGTGGATTACCATTGGTATTATAGGACGGGCAAAAAATCATCACTTAGTTTGCACTCCGGACTCGCTTTAGGCGTTTATGATGTCAATTTTACGACACAAATCATTGGCGGTAATGGGCAAAATTTACCCGAATACAACCTCAGTACCGGAGGGAATGGTTGGCAGATAACTCTTATAGGCGTGAAACAAAGCTTTAATTATAAGTTACTTAAAAACTTTGGCTATGTAGCTAATTTGGGTGTGGGAATGAATGTAATCGGACTTTCAGCGGGCGCCACTTATACCTTGTAAACTATTTTCTATCGAAGTCTGTTTTTCTTATCGCCAACACTGCCTAAGTTTGAAGCATGGAGCAAACACCCTATAAATTTCGCAGCATCAAAACGTATTGCGATACGGAATGGCTCGATAACGAAAGCAAAAAATACCGGTCAGTTTTTGAAATCAAAGAACTCACGTATGTATATTGTGAGGTTTCCTTCATTAATAAATATTTCGACAACAAGGAGTGGAGCATCCGTATGGACCTGCTTTGCTTCGATGAAAAGAATAACCAAATTTGTGCCATTAACTGCGATAGACCAATAGGCATTAACGAACATATTGCCTATATCCGTGAAGGCTGGGGCGTTAAAACCACCGCAACCTACTGGCGACCTGGGGTTTACCGTTGGGAAGCGCATGTAGATGGGGAATTAATAGCCACAAAAAACTTTTATATAGAAAACGTGGGCCGCGTAAAACCCGGTTTCAATCCCTATTTCAAAATAAGTACCGTAAAATTATACGAAGGCATTTACGGAAAAACCCAATCCAAAGTCAAAAAGTATTTTTCGGTTTTCAATCCCCTAAGTACCCGTTTTATCTTCACCGAAATAACCGCTGAAAACCTAACCCGCCGGCATACCGATTTACCTGTAGAACTCATTTTCAATTATCGGACCATGAACGGACTGTTAAAAGGTACGGTCACGGAACTGTTTTTTATCGCAGCGGATGAAAATGTTTTCGTACGCGCAGCCGGTATCGGTTCCAACATTATTGGATCTTGGGGAAGAGGTAAATATTATATTGAAGTGCTCTTCATGGGTGAATTGGTGTCTCGTGTGCCGTTTGAAATAGGCGATGATTTTGTGGAAGCCAACGAAGACGATTTTCACCCCTTCTCGCAATTGTTGCAGCCTGCCGCCGATATAACCCATAATACCAGCACAGAAATTGAATCCATAACGCCCATTACGGAAGTTAAAAAAGGCATCGACGAGGTGATGTTCGAACTCGATTCCCTAATCGGTTTAACCCCCATAAAGCAAAAAATCAGAGAATATTCTGATTACTTGCGCTTTGTGAAACTTAGAAAGGAAAGAGGGTTTATTGAATCGGACAGAATTAATTTACACGCAGTTTTTAAGGGAAATCCAGGAACGGGTAAAACAACCGTGGCACGTTTGCTCGGTCAAATTTACAAAGAACTCGGACTGCTAAAAAAAGGACACGTACACGAAGTGGATCGTGCCGATTTGGTAGCGGAATACATCGGACAAACCGCGCCCAAAACAAAAGAAGCCATCAAAAAAGCCAAAGACGGTATACTCTTTATCGATGAGGCCTATGCCTTGGCTCGAAAAGACGATGATAACAAGGATTTCGGTAAGGAAGTAATCGAAATCTTACTTAAAGAACTATCTGATGCCGACGATATTGCCATCGTAGTCGCCGGTTATCCTTCAGAAATGGAAACATTTCTAGAATCCAATCCCGGTCTAAGAAGTCGCTTTACCATCCACTACGATTTTCCCGATTATACCCCACAAGAATTGGTCGAAATAGCCGGATTTGCTTCCAAAAAAAGAGGTATTGGCATGTCAGAAAATGCCGCGGTTTCTCTAAAGAAATTCTTAACCGATCGCTACCGGGAACGCGATAAGTTCTTCGGAAACGCCCGTTTGGTGAATTCAATGCTCGACGAAGCCAAAATCAACCTTGGTCTGCGCGTTATGAAAACGGACAATCCCGAGGAATTAGATTCTGTAGCTCTTTCTACCCTCGAAAAGGAAGATTTTGATAAAATATTTGCTGAAAAAGCCCGCATCCTTCCCGATATACCTATCGATGAAGAGCTCTTAAAAGAATCCTTAGGGAAACTAAAAGGCATGATTGGCCTCGAACAGGTAAAACAAGAAATCGAAGAATTAGTGAAGCTCGTGCGTTTCTACAAAAGCATGGGTAAAGACGTGCGTAAAACCTTCTCCCTACATTCTGTTTTTTCGGGAAACCCAGGAACCGGTAAAACCACCGTGGCCCGAATTTTGGCCATGATTTATAAAGCACTTGGTATTCTTGAACGCGGTCATTTGGTAGAATGCGACCGACAATCTTTAGTTGGGGGCTATGTAGGACAAACCGCCATTAAAACCTCTGAACTTATTAATAAATCAATGGGAGGCGTGCTGTTTATCGACGAGGCGTATAGCTTAACCGAAGGCGGTGGGAGTGATTTTGGCCGCGAAGCGGTTGAAACCCTTCTCAAGCGAATGGAAGACCAAAGGGGCGAATTCATTGTAATTGCCGCTGGATATACTCAAAATATGGAACGCTTCATGGAGTCCAATCCTGGACTTAAATCGCGTTTCGATCGCGTATTTAACTTTACCGATTTTTCAACAGAAGATCTGTATACGATTGCTATTAATCAATTTATTGACCATCAAATTACCCCAGAACCCAAAGCCGCAGAACACATAATGCGGTACATCGAATTTTTGTATCGCACCCGCGACAAGTATTTTGGGAACGGAAGAAGTGTACGCCGCGTAATCGAAGAAGCTATTAGAAATCAGCACCTGAGATTGGCAGAGCTTCCTGAATCAGAACGTACCGAATCCGTAGTGAATACCTTAACCTTTGAAGACGTTCAGGAATTCAATACCGAAGTGAAACCCAATATCGCCAGCGGAGGCATCGGGTTTAGAGTCTAAACCAAATACTCAAAGCCCATCCAATAGCATTATTGCCTGGGCTTGGGTTTTCCTTGCTTCTGTGCTTAAAATAAATTGATTGGTTCGCGCATCGCAATGTATACCCTCTATTTGAGCCGGTTTTAAGGGAAGCTTTTTTCGCGTAAACCCGTTAAGGTGCAGGCTATTAATACAACCTATATATTGGTTGCCGCTCGGACCGTATCCACAAACGTACCAAGTGTTGCCGCGACTTGTGGCGTCTGTGACTAAAAACCCAGGGTTGAAATGTCCGATACGAGAAGTCACATAAACACCGGAATCTTTGGTTAAGGCATAAATATCGCAGCGTAAATTTTTCCAATTTTTACTCAACAAAAGGATCCGTTGTTCTTCAACAATCATCGCCTCGCAATCAAAATTATGCAGTCTGCGTGCGTCGAAATTGGTTTGATCGGCATAAGAAAATCGAATCTCTTCCCACAACAAAGCCGTACAGTCTACAACCAATGAATCGTTTATTGCTCGGGTATTCAATGAAAGCGTATGTAGCAGGGCTTGAATGGGTATTTTAACAATGCGCAAATTGCGGCGGTTGCCCATATTATTGCCAAAATCGCCTAAATACAAATAGGTACCGTCGGTTTCTAAGGCCTCCCAATCGTTGTTTTTTACCGAAATATCGAATCGAATAAAGTGCC
>CAMBBZ010000116.1 GCA_945863965.1 Chitinophaga pinensis
GGGATTTGTGAAGTACGTGCACAGGCGTTCTCGATTTTCCCCCGAGATTTTTTGAATACTGCGGGTGAAAATAAATTTCCTTGGTTGGATTCAACTGCAAACAACGATTCGAATGCATTAAAAACCTTGCAATTTGGCGCCTTAAATGCGTCCTTTTTTGAGCGTGCATTAGGGGGTGAAAATACCCACTTGTGGGCCTTGCAATGGGGCAGCGATAGCGCATTTTTGGATAGCGGTACTTTAGTGCCCGTGGTGCTGGTGGATTATTTCGGCACCGACACCTTTAAGAATACGGTATGGTTTGTATCCGATGCCGACACCGCCCTGTTGTCATTTAATTGGGTCGAAAAAGCGCTTTTATTGGGTGCTTGGCGCAACGTGGCTTGGGAAGAGCGGTGGCAGCGTGGAGATTCTTTTGCCTATTTTGTACTGCGCGATTACTTATTGCCCTTGCCCTGTAACCATGAGTCTATGCACCTGTATTTTGGCGGTACGGATGAAATTACCCTAACGATAGACGGTGATTTTGTTTCGGGACTTAATTGGGAAGAAAGTTTGGTGTTCATTCAAGAACAGGTAGCGCATATAAAATCGTATCACGAATTGGATTGTTTGGATTCCAAGCCGCAACTTACCTTGGAGATCGGTATTCGCAATCCGCCGATTGCCTTCATTCGCGATTTTATGCAAAGGGTCTCTTTAATGGGCTTGCGAATAGAATTGATTTTTCCTTGGAAACCTTAAGCCCGCCGTTACAAAAATTAATATCTTTGTCGGGTGCTCTTTAATTCCTTAGAATTTTGGATTTTCCTGCCCGTCGTTTGGTTGGTGTATTTTATGCTGCCCCAAACCGTTCGTTGGGTCTTCTTGTTAATTTCGAGCTATTTTTTCTATGGATTTTGGCAATTGGAATTTGCCGCATTGATGCTGTTTACCACGGTGGTGGACTGGTACTGTGCCAAACGTTTGTACGCGGCGCAAGGCCTTTTTTGGCGTCAGTTTTGGATGTGGCTCGCCATTTCAAGCGATTTAGTAATTCTGTTTGCGTTCAAATATTTTGATTTCGCTTTGGGGAAATCGCCTTTGGCGCAAACCTTATACCACATGCCGGCTTTCGCTTGGATGATAGAATTGGGCAAATATGTGATCCCTGCAGGCATTTCCTTTTATACATTTCAGAGTATCAGTTATGTTGTCGATATTTATCGGGGCGATGAAAAGCCGGAGCCCAATGTGTTCAAGTTTATGCTCTTTGTTTCGTTCTTTCCGCAATTGGTGGCAGGACCTATCGAGCGATTTGGAAAACTACACCAGCAATTGTTTGCCCGTTATCAACCCCAACTAGAGGATTTGAAAAATGGGGGTCGGCTTTTATTGTATGGGTTGTTTTTGAAGGTTGCGGTAGCCGATAATTTGGCCGGTGTGGTCGATACGTATTATGCCGATCCGGGGTCTTTTACGTCCTCTTCGGCATGGATGGCCTCGTTCATGTTTACCTTTCAGGTATACTACGATTTCTTTGGATATTCATTAATGGCACAAGGGGCGGCATTGTTATTTGGTATTGATTTGATGGATAATTTTAATAAACCCTTCTTGGCACAAAGTGTTCCGGAATTCTGGCACCGGTGGCATATATCGTTGAGCACGTGGTTTCGAGATTATATCTATATTCCTGTTGGGGGAAACAAGGGCGGAACGGGCAGACTTATTTTTGGGGTGCTCTTGGTGTTTTTCACCAGCGGCTTATGGCACGGAGCTAACGCCACCATGATCTATTTTGGATTGAGTCAGGGTGTTTTATATTTAATCGACCGTTTTGTTTTTCGCAAAACTTTTTCGGGAAATTCGTTCGGTGTGGCGTTTCGACGGCTCAAAACGGCTTTCCTGTTTATGATGACGTTGGTCTTTTTCAGGTCGGGAAATGTGGGCCAAAGCTTTGAAATCTTCAATCATTTGTGGGTGCCGCGCACCTATTGTGAATCGCCGGCATTGAATTTACAGGTGGATCCTCAAGTATGGTTGTTTTTGGTAGTCGGAATTATTTTGGATCATTGGATAGTGAAGGAGCGTGTGGATCGATGGATTGCGCCTTTGAAATTGGGGTATCGTTGGTTTTGGTATTTGTTCTTTTTAACGGCGGTATTGCTTTTTGGCGGTGCGGTAAACCATCCTTTTGTGTATTTTCAATTCTAAGATTATGCCATCAGAAAATAGGTTTTTTGTAGAAGCAGCACGGTGGTTTTTTCCGCGTTTATTAGGGGTGTTGTTGTTTTTAGGCGCTCTTAATTATGTATATGTACAAACCCGTTGGGAAAATGATGTGCGTGAGTTTTCGCGGGTTCGGAATCGCATCGATTCGGCGTTTAATTCGGGGGCGGATATTTATTTGGGGGAAAGCTCCAATACGAGCTTCAATCCATGGACGGATACGTTGAATGAATCCATTGCGGATTTTTTGCAGGATTATTTCCCCGAGAGGAAAATTGAAGCCGTTACGCATGAAGGGTATCATCCGGGATTGTTTAAGCAAATGTTGGCCTTGTTGCCTACGCTGCCTAAGGATTCGGTGCGCACGATTTGGTTGGGGGTGAATTTGAGAACCTGCGGTCCGTCGGCTATATTTTCAGGGAATGAGGCTTCGAATCAACGCGAGGCTTTGTATTATTCGAATCGATCTCCCTTGCTTACGCGTATTTTTATGGGTTTGCATTTTTATGACAATCGGGGGGAGAAGGAACGGGAGCGGTTGAAATTTCAATGGTGGCGTACCCGTGAATTGAATGTGCGCGAAGGTAGTAAAGCCCCCTATAATACAACTTTGGATTGGGTAGATGCGGTGGCGCAGAATTATGATACCCGTTTGCCGGAAGACATCAAAGGTATGATGGGCGCGTATGTTAAGGAGTTTGCTTTTGTATTGGACGAGGAGAATCCGCGGGTAAATGATTTGAAAGAGATTGTAGGTATTTGCAAGTCGAAAGGATGGCGTTTGGTTTATCATATTTTGCCCCCTAATAGGTACCATGCGGCGTGGTTGTTTACGCAACAAAATCCAGCCGTTCGGGTTAACGACAGTTTGAATGAATCGGATTTGCGCTACGAGCTTCCCCCGAGTGAATTATTGATGTTAATTGATTACAACTATGCGTTTTTGAGGCGGAAGTTTTCGGAATGGGGCGTAGCAGTGGTTGATAATTACCATTTGAAGGAGGCGGTGGTGGATAATGCGGTGAAGAAAGGTTCTTATTTTACCGATCAGTGGTATCCGACGGAGCACTATAATTCGGTAATTCGATTGGCCATTGCGGAGAAATTGGCGTTTCAGGAATTGGAGGGCGATAGTGCGGCGTGGTTGGTTCGGAAACAGCGGGTGCGAAGTCAATTAAGGCAAAACAACTATCCCAATTGGGATATCGTAATGCCGTTATCGGATCCAGAGCGCCGGGGTTATAGGGTCCGGCGCGATTGATTTTAATGGATTTGTTGGTGCATCGTTTTCATAGCACCAAGGTTTTTTTGGTCGGGCGCGATTGATTTTAAGGGTTTTTGCTTTAAAAGAGGTTGTTTTTTAGTAGAAGCGCATTAGAACAACATCGAAACAGCTAGGGTAAAATTGGTAGGAGCGCTAGGAAATACAAAGACTTCTTGGGTTAGTTGTCTGTCGTAGCGGTAGCCCCACGTATAGCCGTTGTTTAAGTAGCGGTTATTGAATAGGTTTTGTACTTGCAATTTAAATTGGATGCTGCGTTGGTCGGAGAGGGGTCGGTAATAGGCAAGTTGCAATTCAGAAAACGTATAAGAAGGAATAGACCGACCCTGGTCTCCGGTATTGTCGAGGAACTGTTGACTCACATATTTTTGCAAATATTGCAATTCATAAGTATGTGAATTTTTGCGAAATTCGTAATGAAAACCGGCGGACGCCACGATATCGGGGGAATAGGCGATAGGGGCATTTTTATAAAAGGTGTCGAAGGTGCTGAAATCGAGATAATCGATCCATGACGCGGGTGATTCTGCAATTCTGTTTTGACTGAAAGCGCCATTCGCGATTAGTCTGAGGGTATGATTTTGTTTTTGAATCAGCGGTAATTGTGTTCCTATTTCGATACCTGCGCGGTAGCTACGGGTCACATTTTGTCGTAAGGGAGCGCCCACATCGTTCAAGGCGCCGGTGAGTACGAGTTGATTGTAGTAGTCCATGTAATACGCGTTGATTTTTATTTGGGATGCGTTTTTATGGGTATAGGTATAGCCGAGTTCGTAATCGATGAGGCGTTCGGGTTTGGGGATGTTACTGCCTGTGTTATCGACGAAGTCGCTGCGTGCGGGTTCGCGGTTACTGACAGCAACCGAAGCTTGATAATTGGAATTGGCGTTGCGGTTATTTTGGTTGAAATTGATCCCGGCTTTGGGATTAAAGAATAGAAATTCCCCCAAGAAATCGATGTTTTTTAAATCGTTATCGGTTCCGATTCCGTCGTGTCGCACATAGCGAATTTGTGCATCGGCAAAGGCGCTAAATCCAGGGAGTGACATGGATGTGAACATATATTTGGTGAAGGCATTTACATCGGTTTTGTTACCCGAAGATCTATAATATTCTTGGGGAAGGGCGGTTGTGAGTGTGGGGTCTTTCTCAATAAATTCTACATCGTTGATGGGATTTCCCACGGTAATAACACGGCCAAAATGTTGTCCCAGATATCGGCTGGCGCCGAAGCCGGATAATAATTGATTGGCGTTATTGATGTGCCAATTTATATGGGTATTAATACCGATGAGGTGGTTTTGCAACCATCTTTGGCGTACTAAGTTGGCCTTATTACTGGTATCGGATCCGATAACGCGCATAGGCAAACCATAATAGGTCAATTCATCTTGGAATCGGAATTGTTCGAAATAGCCACTGCCGTAGGTGTAGTATAGGGTATTATTTATGTTGAATTTGGAGTTGATGTTTTTAGATGAATAGTAGTGAAAGTGGTGTTGTTGGTAGTTGTCGGTTTCGTTGGGGAAGAGGTAATAATTGTATTGGTTGGGATTGGCGTTAAAGAGGTTTTGACTGTCTTGTTGGTTGCGGTACATGCCAATATTGCGGGTGTAATGCTCGCGGAGGGCTTGGGTATCGGAAGCGCTTGGATTCTTTTTACCGAGGTTGTATTTTTCGATGGGAATGCCCCACCAGGCTTGTGCTGTTTTTTCAGCGCCACCGAAGACCATGAATTTATGGTTCCAGCCTTCTTGTGATTGGCTTTGAAGAGAGGCCATGTATCCGTATAGTTCGGTGCCGGAACGGTCTACGAAACCATTGGTTCCGATATGACTGATACGTAAATTGTAAGTCCAATTTTTTTCTGCGATTCTTATTAGCGGACTGTAGAATTTTGCGGTGATTTTGCGGGTGTTAAAAGAGCCGTATGTGAGATCGAATTCGGCCTTGTCGTATAAAATATTACCGGTTTGAATCATGATGCCACCACCGAAGGCACCGGCTCCATGAACGCTGCTTCCTACTCCGCGCTGTATGTGGATGTTTTGGGCCGAGCTGGCGAGGTCGGGCATATTGACGAAAAAAGTACCTTGACTTTCGGCGTCGTTGATGGGAACGCCGTTGATACTGATGTGCGTGCGGGTGGCGTCGGATCCGCGCATGCGGAT
>CAMBBZ010000117.1 GCA_945863965.1 Chitinophaga pinensis
TTAGCACTACATCGGCTTCCCAAAGTCCTTTCAAATAATTTACGGTTGGCTGGATATTGGTGCGAAAATTGCGGTATTTAAAATAAATAATAATTGCAATTATCGCCATGATGGATTCCATAATAAGGGCCAATGGGGTTCTCAAGTTATAGGCTATTTCGGAGCTGTTGTACCCATATAATTGATAATATTGTTGGGGATATCGAAAGCCTTGTGGTTCTTGCATTACGTAGTAAATCAAAAATCCGAGCATGGTGAATAAGGTTGCCACGAGCATGAAATACACGCGTTGGTGTTCCCAAGCTCCTAATCTGATTTTGACATACATATCGGAATCGGCCCCTAGGAATTTACCTCTTACGAAGTTGACACTTTTCTGTTTTTTGGAAATGTGTTCAAGGTTGAAGTCGATGGGTGAAACTTCCCCAAAGAAAATGGAGGTATGTTGACTCGTTTTTTTGTAATTCTCGTCGCTGAGGTAACTTACATGGGTAAGGCGTTCGGCGAGTTCGGTTCGGGTTAATGCGGATTTGAGGTATAGGTATTGGAAGGGATAGGCGAACATAAGATAAAGCGCGTTAGTGGGTTAGAGAGGGGTAATGTTGGTGACGCATTTGGGCAAGTTCTTTAATGAGCTGGGGATTTTCGAATATTCCATTGCCTACTACGGCAATATCGGCCCCATTTTCCCAAATAGATTGAATTTGTTCAGGAGTTTTAATGCCTCCGCCTACAAATAATATGGCATTTGTGTGGGTGCGAACGGCGTTTATGATAGTGGGAGGGACGATTTGTTGGGCGCCGCTTCCGGCATCGAGGTACAGTACGTTCATGCCGAGGAGTTCACCGGCCATGGCGGTTGCTGCGGCAATATCGGGTTTGTCGTTTGGCAAGGGGATACTGCCACTCATGTATAAGGCAGAGGTAAGTTTTCCTGATTCTACGAGCATGTACCCTGTAGGGATGGTTTCTATGCCACTGCGCTTTACCCAAGGGGCTGCGGCGACTTGTTTGCCAATAAGGTATTCGGGATTTCTACCCGAAATGAGACTCATAAACAGGAGGGCATCCGCGTTATCAACGAGTTGTATTTCATTGCCTGGAAATAAGAGTACGTGAGGAGCGCCGGATTTTTTGAGGAGGGCAACGGTATTTTGGGTATTTCCCAAAGAAACCAAAGAACCGCCGACTAAAAACAGGTTAATTTCGTTAGAAAGGGCTTCTTTTATTATAGTGGGGGTACGGTCACCTAATTCGTCGGGATCGATCAAAACGGCAATTTCTTTTTGACCTTTTTTTTGTAAATTCTTTAGATGGGCGTAGCGCATGGGGAATAGATATACAAAATAAGGAAAAAAGCACGAAGAATGGCACTTTTAACTGTCTATTTTTTTTGAATTACATAGTCGTGATAATCAATATGTTGCGTTTAAGTTGTTGATAAATAATTGATTAATAATTGATTAACATGTATCCACATCCTTAAGGCTTATGAACATTGGTTTTTTTGATTTTGTGTGGAAAACCTTGTAGTGGTGTTTTGAATCGCTATGATAATTTTGTTAGTTCAACTGAGACACAGCAGCTGAAAATAAAGCCTAACCCACAAAAAAAAACACGATGACCAGAAAAACAATTAACACAGATGCTGCCCCCACCCAAGGGTTAAGATTCGGCAGAATGAACACAAAGGAGAATGTATCTCCTTTTGACCTTTTCGAGTACGACTATCGCCAGTCGGTAATTAAAAAACCAGATGGCAGCGTGGTATTTGAACTAAACGACGTAGAAGTACCAAAAGGATGGAGCCAAGTGGCTACTGATATTTTGGCGCAAAAGTATTTCCGTAAAGCAGGAGTTCCACAGGCTGATGGGTCGTTGGGAAGTGAAACTTCGGTTAAGCAAACGGTACATCGTTTGGCGGCAACGTGGCGTTATTGGGGCGAAAAGCATGGGTATTTTGCATCTGCTGAGGATGCGCAGGTTTTTTACGAGGAAATTGTGTATTCCTTGTTGAATCAAGAATCGGCGCCTAACAGTCCGCAGTGGTTTAATACAGGCTTACATCATGTTTATGGTATATCAGGCAAACCTCAGGGGCATTATTTTGTAGATCCTACAACTGAAAAATTAATGAAGAGTACATCGGCTTACGAACGTCCACAGCCCCATGCATGTTTCATTTTGTCGGTAGACGATGACTTGGTAAACGAAGGGGGTATTATGGATTTATGGGTTCGTGAGGCACGTATCTTTAAATATGGATCTGGTGTAGGAACGAATTTTTCCAAAATTCGTGGAGCTGGTGAAAAGTTAAGCGGCGGTGGAACTTCAAGTGGATTATTGAGTTTCTTGCGCATTGGTGACCGCGCAGCGGGTGCTATCAAAAGTGGCGGTACTACGCGCAGAGCAGCCAAAATGGTTTGTTTAGATATAGACCACCCAGAGGCCATGGAATTCATCCGTTGGAAAAAAGAAGAAGAGAAAAAAGTAGCCGCGTTAATTGAAGGGGGGTATTCTAACGATTACGAGGGTGAGGCTTACAATACGGTATCTGGACAGAACAGCAACAACTCATTGCGTATCCCAAATTCGTTTTTTGAAAAGCTCGAAAAAGGAGGCGATTGGGAATTTAAGGCGCGTTCTACCGGTGAAACCATGCACAGTATGCCCGCTCAACAAGTGTGGGACGAAATTGGTGACGCGGCTTGGGCTTGTGCAGATCCAGGGTTACAATACGACGATACTATCAACGAATGGCACACGTGTCCAGAAGGCGGTCGCATCAATGCGTCTAACCCTTGCTCGGAATATATGTTCCTAGACAACACCGCGTGTAATTTGGCTTCTTTGAATTTGAGAAAATTCTTCCAT
Source organism: Chitinophaga pinensis (assembly GCA_945863965.1). Taxonomy (GTDB): domain Bacteria; phylum Bacteroidota; class Bacteroidia; order NS11-12g; family UBA955; genus VMCP01. The sequence continues at coordinate 2,875 of CAMBBZ010000117.1, forward strand.
GAAGATAAGTGCACGTTTGACGTAGAGAAATTAGAATACGCTTCACGTATGTGGACTACCGTTTTGGAGATTAGTGTGCTTATGGCGCAGTTTCCTTCAAAGGAAGTAGCACAATTAAGTTACGATTATCGCACATTGGGATTGGGTTATGCCAATCTAGGTTCGATTTTGATGAGCGCCGGTATTCCTTACGATAGCAAAGAAGCTACTGCAATTGCAGGAGCGGTAACGGCTATTTTAACGGGTACTGCGTATGCAACAAGTGCAGAGATGGCGGCTACAAAAGGTCCCTTCCGTATGTACGAGAAAAACAAAAAGCACATGCTTCGCGTGATACGCAACCATCGTTATGCAGCTTACAATACGCCTTTGGCATTTGAAGGGTTGAGCGTAACACCGGTATGTATCGACGAAAAATATTGTCCAGATTATTTATTGAATGCAGCGGGTGCTGCTTGGGATAAAGCAGTTCAGTGGGGTGAGCAGTACGGATTCCGTAATGCACAAACGACTGTTATTGCGCCAACCGGTACAATCGGTTTGTTAATGGATTGTGATACTACGGGTATCGAACCTGATTTCGCCTTGGTGAAATACAAAAAGCTATCAGGTGGTGGTTATTTTAAGATTGTAAATCAAACCGTTCCATTGGCTTTGAAAAATTTGGGATATGCCGAACAAGAAATCCAAGACATCGTTAACTATGCGAAAGGGCATCAAACGTTTGTGGGAGCTCCTTATGTGAATCACGACAGTCTTAGAGTGAAAGGTTTCAATACCATGGATTTGAAGAAGCTGGAAGAAGCGGCGCCTATGGCCTTTGAAATCGGTTTCGTATTTAATAAATATACCCTAGGTGAAGATTGTATGGAGCGTTGTGGTATTGCCGCAGAGACCTACAATTCGCCAGATTTCGACATGCTTGCCGAGTTAGGTTTCAGCGATGCACACGTTGAACTTGCCAATGATTTTGTGGTAGGAACGATGACTGTTGAGGGAGCCCCACACCTAAAAGACGAACATTTGCCCGTTTTTGATTGTGCCAACCGTTGTGGAAATAAAGGGGAGCGTTTGTTGCATGCCTATTCTCATATCCGCATGATGGCGGCTGCTCAGCCGTTCTTATCAGGTGCGATAAGCAAAACAATCAACCTGCCGAACGAAGCCACTATTGAAGATATCAAAAATTGCTACGAGTCAAGCTGGAGATTGGGATTGAAAGCCAATGCTATATATCGCGATGGTAGTAAATTAAGTCAGCCTTTGAGTAACAAATCTGAAAAGAAAGATAAATCAGATAAGGTTGAAGCTGCTGCTATTGCCGATATGAAAAGCAATTTCCGCATAGCTGAAGAATTAACACCTGAAGTAGTACTTGAGGCGGCTAAGCACATATTGAATCAAAGCACCGACACCAAGTTCAAACGCCAACTTTCTAATATTGTTGAGAAAAAGCGTTTGCCCAATCGCCGAAATGGATTTACCCAAAAAGGTCGTGTTGGCGGACAAACCATATTTGTGCGTACGGGTGAGTATGATGACGGTACCTTAGGGGAAATATTCATCGATATGCATAAAGAGGGAGCGAGTTTCCGTTCGTTAATGAACTGTTTCTCTATCGCCGTATCGGTTGGTTTGCAATATGGTGTGCCTTTGGAAGAGTTTGTAGATAAATTTGCGTTCACGCGTTTCGAACCAAGCGGTATGGTAGAAGGCCATCCGAATGTTAAAAACGCCACTTCAATAGTCGATTACATTTTCCGTTTATTGGGATTTGAATACCTACATCGCGATGATTTGGTTCAAATCAAACCAGCAGATTTGCCAGGTCAGGCACCTCGCGTAGAAGCACCTGTGATTAGCGAGTTCAAACCGGTCTTTGATCCCGTTGTAGCAATAAGTTTAGACGAACAGCGTGTTAAAAAAGCGGAAGCTGCCGGTGTTAGAGACATGCAAGACCATCTAAGAGATGTGCAAAGCGATGCACCAGCGTGTAACGTTTGTGGTCACATTACCGTACGCAGTGGAACCTGTTACAAATGCTTGAACTGTGGTAACAGTTTAGGATGTAGCTAAATCAAACTAAATATTGAATTAAACGGCCACCGATATTCGGTGGCCGTTTTGTTTAGCATGCAATAAGCTAGGAAAAGGATATGAAATAGCGAGCGCATTTTGGGTATCGGTTGTACGGATTGGGTGTTGAGAAAGGCTTGAATTTGTTTAAGAAAAGAGGAACTTTTCAAGTAATTTCGCAGGTATATTATGGCTTTTGAAAAGGTTACCCGCGAGGAAAATTACAGTGAATGGTATAATCAGTTGGTTTACAAAGCAGATTTAGCCGAACATAGTGCCGTAAAAGGATGTATGGTAATCAAGCCACACGGCTATGCGATTTGGGAAAACATGCAACGCGTATTGGACCAAATGTTTAAGGATACCGGTCATTCCAATGCCTATTTCCCGCTTTTTGTCCCCAAAAGCTTATTCGAAAAAGAAGAAAAGAACGCGGAAGGATTTGCTAAAGAGTGTGCAGTGGTTACCCATTATCGATTAAAGGCAGATCCCGATAAGCCCGGTTCGTTGATGGCCGATCCAGATTCAAAGTTGACCGAAGAATTAATAGTAAGGCCTACTTCAGAGGCCATTATTTGGAGTACCTATAAGAATTGGATACAGAGTTACCGCGATTTGCCGATTTTAATTAATCAATGGGCGAATGTGGTCCGTTGGGAAATGCGCACGCGTTTATTTTTAAGAACGGC
>CAMBBZ010000118.1 GCA_945863965.1 Chitinophaga pinensis
ACCAAGCCGGTGGCGCTCATAATATCGCGCCAAGGCCGTTGGCTATTTTGTCCGATAATACTAATTATAGCAACGGCAGTACCCCCGATAACAACGCCCGTGAACGGTATGCGCAGTGCATGCAACACGCCGCCCAAGGCAACTTCTACAAAGGCCCATAAAGCGGTAAGTTGGAATATGAAAGGTACTTTTTGTGGCATCGCTGAGTGCAATGTAGCAAATTTTCAGCAATATAGTTAAGAGCTAGGGTGCGGTTTCGCGAATTACACAAGCTCCGAGGTGGTATGGAAGGTAATATCGGGATATTTATCGATGGCAGACCTCAAAATGAAGGCTGTTTCGGCCAAAAAAACCGGATTGCCTTCTTTGTCGTAGGCAATATTTTGCTGCCTAAACTTCATAAAATCTTTCAAATCGGCTTCTGGACCGGTCATCCAACAGGCCTTATGGATTACCCGCGGATCGAACCTACATTTCGCTTGGTATTCGTGTTCCAACCGGTATTGCAATACCTCAAATTGCAGTTCACCAACGGTACCTACAAACTTACGGCTTCCCAATTCTTGAACGAATAAGTTGGCAAGTCCCTCATCGGTTAACTGCTGTATCCCTTTTTCCAATTGTTTGGATTTCATGGGATCTAGGTTAATTAATTCCTTAAATATTTCAGGCGAAAAGCTAGGTATGCCTTTAAACTGCAAGATTTCTCCTTCAGTAAGGGTATCTCCAATCTTGAAGTTTCCTGTATCGTACAAACCTACTACATCGCCTGGAAATGCGGCATCGGCAATTTCTTTTGAGTCGGCCAAGAACGTATAGGGATTGGCAAATCGGAAGGATTTGTCGATTCTGGTATGTTTATAGGCCTTATTTCGGAGGAATTTTCCACTGCACACCCTCAAAAAGGCGATCCTATCGCGATGCCTGGGGTCTAAATTGGCATGTATTTTAAAAATGAAACCGGTAAACTTATCTTCGGTTGGCGCCACATCGCGGTCCTGCGTTTTTCGCGGCAAGGGATTGGGTGCAATTTCAATAAAGGTATCTAATAATTCCTGAATTCCGAAGTTATTCAAAGCGGAACCAAAGAACACGGGTGCTACATCGGCCTCTAAATAGCTTTTTAAGTCCAACTCGCCGTAAACACCGTCGATGAGCTCAATATCTTCTTGCAATTTCTTAGCATTCTTCTCTCCCACCATTCCTTCTAATAGGGGATCGTTTACTCCATCCACGCGCACCACATCGTTGGCTTTTTTAGTTTTATTGCTTTCAAACAAATTGAGCGATTTATTGGGGATTAAATAAACGCCCTTGAAATCACGGCCTCCGTTAATAGGCCAACTCATAGGATGCGCCGCTATATTTAAAATTTCTTCAATTTCTTCTAACAAATCGAACGGGTCTTTACCGTCGCGGTCTAGCTTGTTTACAAACACGATAACCGGAGTTTTGCGCATCCGACAGACCTCCATGAGTCGTTTGGTTTGTTCTTCGACCCCTTTTACACAATCGATTACGAGGATAACACTGTCAACAGCGGTTAAAGTTCGGTAAGTATCTTCTGCAAAGTCTTTGTGTCCGGGCGTGTCTAAGATGTTCTCCCATTTCCCTTTATAGGGAAACGTCATTACCGAAGTAGCTACCGATATACCACGTTGTTTCTCGATTTCCATAAAATCCGAAGCGGCACTCTTGGTGATTTTATTGGATTTTACAGCACCCGCCGTTTGAATCTGTCCACCGAATAACAAGAATTTTTCAGTAAGGGTGGTTTTACCGGCATCGGGGTGAGAAATAATGGCAAATGTTTTTCTTTGGGAAATTTCAGCTTCGTACATAATGAAATCGGGTGCAAAAATAGCGGATAATATGCGGTTTTAAGGGGTAATTGACCACGAAGGATCAAAACCACGCCAAAACTTAAAAATTGAGACTCAAAACGCAACCTGTTTATCTCCTTTCGGGAATTAATGAACACTTAAATGAGAAGACCGCAAACCCATAAAAAGCGACAGATTGAGTCACGCCCCCAAAAAGCAAGAATTAAATAATTCAAATCTAGTAGAAGACCGCAAACATCTAAAAAGGGACAGATTGATTCACTCCTGCGAAAAGCGCAAATTAAATAATTCTTATTAACAGCTGCTATATCAAGTATTATGTTGAACTTTGCACAATTTTTAAAATTCATATGTCTTCATTGCGCAATATTGCCATCATCGCCCACGTTGACCACGGGAAAACTACATTGGTCGACAAAATGCTTCACCAAGCCAAATTATTCCGCGACAATCAAGAGGTTGGCGAGTTAATACTCGACAACAACGATCTTGAAAAAGAGCGTGGAATCACCATTTTGGCTAAAAACGTTAGTATCATTTGGAAAGAAACTAAAATTAACATCATCGACACCCCAGGTCACGCCGACTTTGGAGGTGAAGTTGAGCGGGTATTAAATATGGCCGATGGCGTACTTTTATTGGTTGATGCGTTTGAAGGTCCTATGCCCCAAACGCGTTTTGTATTGCAGAAAGCCCTAGCCTTAGGTAAAATTCCTATCGTGGTGGTTAATAAGGTAGACAAGCCCAATTGCGACCCAGAAAAGACCCATGATGATGTATTCGATTTATTCTTCAATTTGGGTGCAAATGAAAAACAGTTGGATTTCAAAACTGTATTTGGATCCGGAAAAAATGGTTGGTTTGGTTCTGACTTTAGAGTTCCAACTGAAGATTTATCCTACTTATTAGATACCATTTTAGATACCATTCCTGCCCCTAATGTAGTGGAAGGAACGAATCAATTACAAGTAACCAGTTTAGATTATTCGAATTTCACCGGCCGTATTGCAATTGGCCGTTTGTCACGCGGACATCTGAAAGAAAACATGCCCGTAAGTTTGGTAAAACGCGATGGAAAAATCGAGAAACACCGAATTAAAGAACTTTACACCTTTACCGGTCTTGGCCGTGTGAAAGTATCGGAGGTTAAGGCGGGAGATATTTGCGCGATTACCGGTTTGGAAAATTTTGAAATTGGCGATTGTGTAGCGGATATCGAAAATCCAGAACCACTACCGGTAATGAAAATCGACGAGCCTACAATGAGCATGTTGTTTTCAATCAACAACTCACCTTTCTTCGGTAAAGAAGGAAAGCACGTTACATCTCAAAAAATACGCGAACGCTTATTCAAAGAAACCGAAAAGAACTTGGCCTTGAAGGTTGAAGAAACCAATTCGGCCGACCAATTTTTAGTTTACGGTCGCGGTATCATGCACTTGGGTGTTTTGGTTGAAACCATGCGTAGAGAAGGTTATGAATTGCAAGTGGGTCAGCCGCGTGTAATCATGAAAGAAATCGATGGTAAAAAATGTGAGCCTATCGAAGTTTTAACGGTTGATGTTCCCGAGTACCACAGCGGAAAAGTAATTGAATACGTATCACAGCGCAAAGGAGAAATGCTTAGCATGGATCCAAAAGGCGACATGATACGCGTTGAATTCGAAATTCCGTCACGCGGTTTGTTGGGATTGCGTAACAACTTGCTTACTGCCACTCAAGGTGAGGCCATTATGGCGCACCGCTTCAAGGCCTACGAGCCCTATAAAGGAGAAATGCCCGGACGTATTAACGGGGTTATGATTTCCAAAGAAAAAGGATCTTCCACTCCTTACAGTATGGATAAATTGAAAGATCGCGGTAACTACTTTATCCATCCTAACGTTGATATCTACACCGGTCAAATCATCGGAGAACACATCAAACCCGGAGATTTAGTGGTAAATATCTGTGTTGCCAAGCAAATGACGAATTTCCGCGCCGCTGGAAAGGATGACAACTCGGTATTGGCACCGCCACGCGACTTTACATTGGAAGAAGCTATGGAATACATTCAAGCTGACGAATATGTGGAAGTAACTCCAGAAAATATCCGTTTGAGAAAAGTTATACTTGATGAAAACGAGCGCAAACGCGCCGGCAACAAATAAGACCCTCGAATCCTATAATTCAAAGGTTTCAATTACAAGAATAAAGCAGCATCCGATCCGGGTGCTGCTTTTTCGTTATAGGTAGAACCGCAGCTTCAGTGCCCATTTTTAGGCATTAACAATATTTAGGATTATCTTCGCAGCAACGTTTATACCATGAAATTTGATATCGTAGTAATTGGAAGCGGTCCCGGCGGTTACGTTGCGGCCATTCGCGCCTCACAGTTGGGCAAATCAGTAGCCATCATCGAAAAAGAAAGCCTTGGTGGGGTGTGTCTTAACTGGGGTTGTATCCCAACAAAAGCCCTATTAAAAAGTGCTCAGGTATTTGATTATATCCAACACGCAAGCGATTACGGCATTAACATCCAGGAGGCCACTACCGACTTTACTGGTATGATTAACCGCAGTCGAGGCGTTGCAGAAGGCATGAGTAAAGGTATTGCCTTCCTCATGAAAAAGAATAAAATCGAAGTCATTACCGGTCACGGAAAACTAAACGGTAAAGGCAATATCGCCGTTACCGATGCCGAAGGCAAAGTGCATGCCGTTGAAGCCGATCATATTATTTTAGCTACAGGAACCCGCGCCCGCGAACTGCCTAATATTCCTATCGATGGAACCCACGTAATTGGATACCGCCAAGCCATGGTGCTTCCTAAGCAACCGAAAGAAATGGTAATCATTGGCAGCGGTGCTATCGGAATGGAATTTGCATACTTCTACCATACCATCGGTACGAAAGTAACGATTGTGGAATTCATGGATCGCATTCTTCCCGTTGAAGACGAGGAAATTAGCAAGGCGATGATGATGAACTACAAGAAAAAAGGCATCGAGGTTTTAACCAGTTCTAGCGTAGAGAAAGTTGATATCAAAGGCGATCGTTGTACCGTGCACATAAAAACGGCTAAAGGCATCGAAACCAGAGAGTGTGATGTGGTATTAAGCGCCGCTGGTGTTCAAACCAATCTTGAAAATTTAGGACTTGATGAAATGGGTATCAAGCACGATAAAGGCAAAGTCACAATCGATGAGTTTTATCGGACTAGCATCCCTGGAATTTATGCCATTGGCGACATCGTTGCAGGTCCCTCATTGGCCCACGTGGCCTCGGCCGAAGGTATCATTTGTGTAGAAGCCATTTGCGGACATCACCCACAACCGTTGAACTATGGCAACATACCCGGTTGTACCTATACCCATCCCGAAGTTGCCTCTGTTGGTCTTACAGAAGCCCAAGCTAGGGAAAAAGGTTACGACATCCGTGTAGGTAAATTCCCATTCGCGGCTTCAGGTAAAGCCAGCGCAAGCGGTCATAAAGATGGATTCGTGAAAGTGATTTTCGATAAGAAATACGGAGAGTGGTTGGGTTGTCATATGATGGGAGAAGGCGTTACCGATATTATCGCTGAAGCCGTTGTAGCCCGCACCCTAGAAACCACGGGTATGGAAGTACTAAAATCAGTACATCCACATCCTACGATGAGCGAAGCCGTTATGGAAGCGGTAGCCCAGGCGTATGATGAGTGTATACACCTTTAAATCAATTATGAATGGTGAATGGTGAATTATGAATGTAACTCAAATTACATATTCAACTCATAATTCACCATTCACCAT
>CAMBBZ010000119.1 GCA_945863965.1 Chitinophaga pinensis
CAGCGGGCTATAATCCCTATTCAACGGGCATCGGAGCAGGTATTCCACCGTATTCTTGGGAAACACCGGGCCCAAAAGCTGTATGATTCTTGGCAAGGAACCGATATATATACGTTTTTGAACACCTACAAAGCACATTCGCATGTAAAGCACAAAATTTCGGCCCAACAGTTCGACAAAATACCAGCGGAAAAGTCGCTACTTGTTTTATCGAATCACCCCACCGGAATTGCCGATGGATTGCTCATTTTAGATGCTTTATTGAAACGCAGAACCGATGTAAAACTGATTATTGACATCGACACCTACCGCGTTGAAGCGCTCGACCTGTATACCATCGGAGTGCATTCGGAGCATGAAATAGAATTTGCCGTACAAAACGAAATGGCGCTGAATTCGGCCTTACAGTGGCTCAAAGACGGACATTGTTTGGTGTTGTTTTCGCATTCAGAGGTAATGCTCAACAAAAGGATGTACAAAAGCGACAAAGAGTCATTTTGGGATCCCATAGCCCGAGAAATCATTAAAAAACACGACGGTTTCATCGTACCCTGGGCTATCCGCGGTAAAAACAGTCCGCTGTTCTACCAACTCAGTCGCATCCACCCAAAACTTAAGCACAATTTAATTCCCAGAGAAAGTTTAAAGCGTCGATTCAGGCCCATCGAGTCGGTCATAGGTAAACCATTCAAGGTTTCCGACGCGCACAGCTTATTAGATTTGGAGTTGAAAATCCGACTGATGAGCAAGCGGCCGGCTTTGTTAGACTTACCTAATGTACTTCCCCAATTTAAAAATATCCGATTAAAAACGATAGCTCCTGCTATAAAAAATAGTATTCTTGGGGAAGAAATCGCCCAACTAGGCGCTCCGCTCGTAATAAAAGCGCACAATGAAGTATATTTAAGTCCGTCAGGCAAAAGCCCTCAATTACTGAACGAAATTGGTCGACTTCGAGAAATTACGTTCCGGCAAGTGGGAGAAGGCAGCGGCAAAGACCGCGATTTAGACGAATACGACCGCGACTTTTACCATTTGATTTTATGGGATTCAGAGGCCCAATGCATAGCAGGGGCTTACCGTTTGGGCATGGGTCCTGATTTGCATCAACGACCCGGCTACCGTTCAATTTTGTACGATTTTTATCATAAAAACGAGCATACGGAACACCTCCTCAAAAACGCCATGCTAATGGGTCGGGCCTTTGTGATTCCTAGCTACCAACAAAAGCCGTTTCCGCTGTTTTTATTGTGGAATGGCATCATGGAAGTTTTGAAAATGCGTCCGGATATTTTGTATTTAATCGGACAAACAAGCTTGCCCAATACCTATCATAATTATTCAAAATTATTGATCACTGAATTTTTGTGGAAGCATTTCTCAGATGCTGAAAGCAGAAAATTCTTTGTCCCTTTTCACGCCTTAAGAATGCGAAGAAATCCATTAATTAGCCGCTGGGTTTCCTTGTCAAAATCGGAAGACATCAAGCGCATGGATAAAATCATAGAGTGTGTAGAACCCGACGGTGCCAAAACCCCCATGTTATTTAAGCGCTATATCGACCAAAATGCGCGGTGTATAGGCATCAATGTAGATCCGGAATTTCAAAATTCGATAGACATACTCATGCTTACAAAGGTGAATGAGATCCTTTTAGGGCGCTAAAGGTGTCACATTTTGTATGATATAACCGACGAGAAACTAGAATTACTCCACAATTTGCCCATGTTCAGCGATTTATTCAAAAAGATTTGCAAAAATCGCAGAACTTTGTCCATAATTTATGATTCTTAACAAACGCATTGCCGTTGTTTTACCCGCGTACAACGCGGCCTATACCTTGGAACGTACCTACGCTGAAATCCCCTTAGACATTGTAGATGAGGTGATTTTGGTAGACGATAAAAGCACAGATGATACCATTGCGGTGGCGCAAAGGTTAGGCATCAAGCACATCGTCAACCACCAAAAGAATCGGGGCTACGGTGGAAACCAAAAAAGTTGTTACGATACCGCCTTATCCTTAGGGGCCGATATCATCATAATGGTACATCCCGATTACCAGTACACGCCCAAGTTGGTTCATGCGATTGCCCATATCATTGCGCAAGACGTTTATCCGGTTGTTTTCGGTTCCCGAATTTTAGGCACAGGCGCCCTCAAAGGAGGTATGCCTTATTATAAGTATGTAGCGAATCGGTTGTTAACCACCTTTCAAAATATTTTAATTGGTCAACATTTGTCGGAATATCACACCGGATATCGGGCGTTTTCGGCAGATGTTTTAAAGTGTATTTCGTATCAGAAATGCAGCGATGATTTCATTTTCGATAATCAAATCACGTCACAAATATTCATGAAAGGCTACGAAATTGCCGAAGTTACTTGTCCCACCAAATATTTCGAAGAAGCCTCTTCTATCAATTTCAAGCGCAGCAGTATTTATGGCTTGGGCGTTTTGCGCGTTTCCCTGCAACACTTTTTGCACAAACGAAAACTCGTCAAATCAGACCTATACTCGTAAATCAAAACAACGTTTAATGTTGAATTGAACACGGTTAAAAATACACAATAAAGGAGTTAAGACGTACCGCCGTCATATTAAAGATTGATCCGTTTTTGAACGCTTCTTAGCATCAAAAAATACGTTTCCCCTATTCGGTTAAACTTACGTCACCTTGGTGACTATTATTACGGAGGAATTCCTTTTTTCGGGGGAAATTTGCAATATTAATAACAAACATTATGACCATTAGAGATCTAGTAAACGAAAAAGGCGCTGGTATAACCAACGCCTTTTTTTGTGAATAATTGACTCTTAATGCGGTAATTTATCTTTAAAATAACCATAAACCCAGGTGCCAAAAACAGCCGATAAAAACGTTACAAAAACCACGCTAAACCCAGCTCCAATTTGAGCAAAAAGCGGTCCGGGACATGCACCGGTAATGGCCCAACCCAATCCAAAAATCAAACCGCCGTAAACCTGTCCTTTATTAAAGGACTTATCGGCAATTACGATTTTTTCTCCATAAAGTGTTTTCACATTGAATCGTTTGATTATTTGAATAGAGATCATTCCAATAACCACACCGGTTCCGATAACGCCATACATATGAAACGCTTCAAAACGAAACATTTCTTGAATACGGAACCAACTGATGATTTCCGCTTTTACGAATGCAATACCAAAAACAATCCCCACCACTAAATACTTCAAATTATACCATATGGGGTGATTTTGATTCGATTCATTCACGCACATTGCGTCGTCTTTAAATTCTGTAGTTTCTACATTTTCTTTCATGATACTTCTATTAAAGGCCTAGCAAAAAGGGTAAAATAAACCAAGTCATCACAATACCCCCAACCATAAACATAATGGTTGCCACTAACGACGGCCATTGCAAATTACTGAGTCCCATAATAGCATGGCCGCTGGTACAACCGCCGGCATAGCGGGTTCCAAATCCGACAAAGAAACCACCCACTACAATAAAGATGAATCCCCTAAGGGTGAGCAAACTCTCCCAAGAGAAGATATCAGAAGGTAAGAGTTGATCAAAATTTCGAACCCCCTGTTCGGTTAATGCCGCTTTTGTGGTTTCTGCAATTTTGATAGGCTCTGGGTCTTGCAAAAATTGCACCGCGATAAAACCACCTAACAAGGTACCCAACACAAAAAACAAATTCCACATTTCCTTTTTCCAATCGTAATTGAAAAAAGGAATTTTTGCGGGAACACAAATGGCACAAATATGCCTTAATGAGGAACTAATTCCGAAGGATTTATTTCCTATAATTAGCAAGGTAGGAACGGTTAATCCGATTATAATACCGGCTGCCCACCAAGACCAAGGTTGTTTGATTAATTCCAACATTTTTAGACTTTTTGGAGTTTAGACTGACATACAAAATCGGTTTTAGACACACCTGCTTCGGCGATGGCTTTAAAGCCACCGGCTATTTCTTTGAAATTATGAATGCCCTTCGATTTTAAAATAGACGCGGCTATCATGCTGCGATATCCCCCTGCACAATGTACATAAAAGGTCTCATTTTGATTGGCCATTTCTAAGAACCACTCGTTGATAAAATCCAACGGCTTGTTATACGCCTCTTCAACGTGTTCCGCGCGGTATTCAGACTCTTTGCGAACATCCAATACCATACTTTCACCAATAACTAATTCAGACTGAAAGGTTTCCGCAGTAATTCGATTTACCTGATCCACCTCTTTGTTTGCAGCCACCCAAGTAGCAAAACCACCTTTAAGATGTCCGATAACGGCGTCGAATCCGACTCTGCTCAATCGGGTAAGTGTTTCTTCTTCTTTGCCTTCCTCGGTTACCAATAAAATCGGCTGTTTTACATCTACAATCATGGCTCCGACCCAAGGGGCGAACTGCCCATCTAACCCGATATTTATAGACCTAGGAACGAAACCTAGGGCAAATGCTGCCGCCGTGCGCGTATCAAGAACTACCGCACCGATGGCTTCGGCTGCTACTTCAAAGGCATCGGCGTCTAGGGCTTGCATCCCATTTTCCATCACTTCATCGATAGAGGTTGAGCCCTTTTTGTTCATGGCCACATTTAATGGGAAATAAGCAGGAGGAGGCAATAAACCGTCCGTAACCGCTGCGATGAAGGCCTCTCTAGAAGGCTGATTCAACGCATAATTCATGGATTTTTGGTTGCCTAGGGTATCCATGGTTTCTTTCATCATGTTTTTACCACAAGCCGAACCCGCACCGTGCGCAGGATATACCATAATATCATCGGCCAAAGGCAAAATCTTCAAGTACAAGCTGTCATACAACAAACCGGCCAAATCTTCTTGCGTCATGTGCGCGGCTTTTTGAGCTAAATCTGGTCGACCTACATCACCCAAAAACAAGGTATCACCACTGAACAAACTGGTGGCTTTACCGGTCTCGTCTATTAACAAAAAGCAGGTACTTTCCATAGTATGTCCTGGGGTATGAATTACCCTTATAGTAGCTCCACCTAATTTGAATTCTTGTCCGTCTTCGGCAATGATGCATTCAAAACTAGGATTGGCGTTGGGACCGAAAATGATGGGAGCTCCGGTTTTTTTGCTAAGATCTACGTGACCACTTACAAAATCGGCATGAAAATGCGTTTCGAAAATATATTTTATTTTAGCGCCATCTTTTTCGGCGATATCTAAATAAGGTTGCACTTCGCGCAAAGGATCGATAATAGCTACTTCGCCATTACTCTCCAAATAATAGGCGCCTTGTGCCAAACATCCGGTGTAAATCTGTTCTACTTTCATATGAGTTTTACTTTTTATTTTTTAATTTTATTCAGTAGTGTCCCGTTAACTTTTTTTCAATCCTCGTAGTGCCCAGTAAAAACAGGCTTTGACAGCGAAAATAAGTTTTTTCGATTTGAATTTCCCAAAAATTGTTCATAGACTAGTTTATGAACCTGGGAAAAACGGTGTTTTCGCAATTGATGTCCTTGTTGCCTGATTATGAATTCAACAAATGTGTAGCTC
>CAMBBZ010000120.1 GCA_945863965.1 Chitinophaga pinensis
TATAAGAAGCTAGATCTTCGTTAAGAATATTTTGGTGTTTGATCCAAAAAGCATCGGCTTGTTTAAATTCCATTTCATCCATCAGCGTACAAATGATATTGTTGATGAGTATGGCACTCGGTCGTTTGATTTTCAAACTTGCTTCACTAGCAATTAAGAATAAGTTACGGGCATTTCTTGTATTGCCGTTATTATAATAGAAGCTTCCCAGATTAGTTGCGAATAGTTCTATCATGAGGTTATTTTTGTTTAAAACAGCTTCTTTGTAACCTTTTTGCCAATATTTACGGGTACTATCGGAGTTTTGATTTTGATAATAGTAGGCGACGCCCAAACATTGATAGGTCATCATTGAATTGATAGAGTCGTGTAGTTTCGCACTCAAACGTGCTTTTTGGGCATAGTAAATGGCCGAATCAATTTGTCCTAGGGTTATAAATTGATAACTTTTGACACGTTCATATGCGTTTTGACCTATTGGATTGTTTTCGGCCAAGCTCCGTTGGTTGATGTATTCAATAGCCCGATTGGTTTGAGAATTTCGAGTGCTGTCGTTTTTGAAATTGGATATCTTTTTTTCGACTAATAGAACCCAATTTACGGGATCTTTTTCTTGGTCAATTATTTTAAGACTTTCTTCAAAATCGAGTTTTGAAATTTCAGCATAAGAAATGCGGTTCTTGTTCTGACATGAAAATAATGTTATACATATGATCAGGCCAACAAGAGGTGCACGCTGAAAGTAATTTAAGAGTCTTAATCGTTCCATTTTTCGATATTACGATGTTATCTGATTAGAACAATTTATTTCGTACTCTTTAGGGTATAACAATTTCTAACTTATATAACTTTTTTTTAGTATTCCTATTTTTTAAGTTGCTTTTGGTAGTTTTCGATCCATTCGGCGGGTGTCATTTTCGTAAATAGTTCGGACAAGAGGTTATAGGGTATGTCGTGCATTTTTTTGAAACGAATGCAACTTTTTCCTATATCTAAGGCGTATTTACTATGTTTTGGATATTCTTTTACGAACCATTCTAATAAATCAGGTGAACTGTATAAGCCCATGTGATAGAGGGCTATAAAGTTTTTCTGTGAGGCGATACTTATAAAGGGTAGAGGTTCTTTCGGATTGCAATGATAGCCCGATGGATACGTGCTAAGAGGCACTACAAAGGAGGGCATGTTATATTGAAATTGTGGAGAAAATCCTTCTGGCAAATTGATCTGAAGTGTTTGAATTATAGTCAACATTGCCTGTTGGCGTTCTTCGGGTAGTTGGAGGATGTATTCAGAAAACATGGTTTAATTTTACGATTTTGATGGTGGCGGTATTATGTGTTGTAACCTATAATGTTATGACGCGGTTTTAATACGAGCGGTTTCAATTACTTTATAAAGTGTATCTGCTCCATGCGCGCCACTTAGGGAATAGGCTTCATTGATTACAAAAAAGGGAACCCCCCGAGCCCCTATTTGGTATGCATTGTAAATGTCTTGTTGAACCTCTTCTTCGAGGGCTTCTGATTCGAATGGTTCGTTATTCCAGTGACTTAAGTCGATGGTTAGTTGTTCGGCAATTTCCCTTAGAATTTTGATGTCTTCGATGTTGGTGCCTTCGCTAAAATACCGTCGGAAAAGTTCTTCTTTCAAGGCATTGGCTTTGCCTTGTTTTTGTGCCACATGGATGAGTTTATGGGCATTATGTGAATTGCTGATTGGGGCTTTATTAAACTGAAAATCGATTCCCAATTCTTTTCCTTGTTGGGTTAATTGATCTTGCATTCGTGTTACATCTTGCAGCGACATATTTTTAGTTTCACACAAGTATTGGGTTACCGATTTACCGGGGATGTAAGAAATAGCCGGATTGAGTTCAAAGCTGCGCCAAATTATTTCGACTTGATCGCCGTAGGGCAAACGCTCTAGGGCTTTTTCGAGATGTTTCTTGCCGATATAACAAAACGGGCACATGATATCTGACCAAATTTCGATTTTCATAAAACAAAGGTAGTATTTATTGGATTTAGGGGAGCGACGCCTCTGTTTGGACGTACTTTTGTGGGAATGAATTTTCTATCTGTAGATCAAGTATCAAAAACTTGGCACGATAAACCGGTCTTGAAGAATGTAACCTTCGGAATCCAACAAGGTGAAAAAGTAGCATTAGTGGCAGGAAACGGACAGGGTAAATCAACCTTGTTTAGTATCATCGTGGGTAAAGAGAATGCCAATGAAGGAAAGGCCATTATCAGAAAGGACATTCGATATGCCTACCTTTCACAAGACACCGATATTGATGAGGAACTTACGGTTTTAGAAAACATCTTATTCGACGATCATGAAATAACACGCGCGATGCGACAGTATAATGAAGTATTAGATGCCCTTCAATTGGATCCAGAAAATATGGATCTTTTGGAGCGGTTGAATTACTCGAGTGAAGAAATGACGACTTTAGATGCGTGGGATTATGAAGCCAAGGTGAAGCAAGTTTTGGCCAAACTTAGAATTGACCGCTATCACCAAAAGGCATCTACGCTTTCTGGGGGACAAAAAAAGCGTATTGCCTTGGCAAAAGTGATTCTTTCAGGGGCTGATTTTTTACTGTTAGATGAGCCCACCAACCATTTGGATTTAGACATGATTGAATGGTTGGAACAATTTTTAGCACAACGGGAGTTGACCTTATTATTGATTACGCACGACCGCTATTTCTTGGATCGGGTGTGTGATCGAATTATTGAAATTGACAATGGGGATTTGCACCAATATCAGGGAAACTTTTCTTATTATATTGAGAGCAAAGCCGCAAGAGAAATTCAGTTGCAAAGTGAATTAGATAAAGACCGAAATTTATACAGAAAGGAACTCGAGTGGGTACGCAGAATGCCCAAAGCCCGCGGTACTAAAAGTAAGAGTCGTACCGAAGCTTTTTCTCAGCTTGATGCCAAGTTGAAGAGTCAACGCGCTAAGTTAGAGGTTCGCATGGATGTTCGCACAGAGCGCATGGGTACTAAAATCATGGAACTGCATAATGTGGGGAAATCGTACGGGGAGTTGTCTATTGTAAAAGGGTTTACTTACGCGTTTAAACGCGGTGAAAAGGTCGGAATTATAGGTCCAAACGGTGTCGGTAAATCGACCTTGTTGAATTTGATGATGGGCTTGGACGAGCCAGACTCTGGCAAAATTGTTAGGGGTGAAACCCTCAAAATCGGATATTATTCTCAGCAAGGTATTCAAGTCGATGAATCAAAAAAAGTAATTGATGTGGTGCGCGATATTGCCGATTGGATTCCACTTTCAAATGGGAATAAGTTAACGGCTTCGCATTTGTTGTTGCAATTTGGTTTTAGTTATGACAAGCAACATGATTTTGTGGTGAAGTTAAGCGGAGGGGAGCGCCGTCGTTTGTACTTGTTAACGATTTTAATGGCGGCTCCGAATTTCTTAATATTAGACGAACCTACCAATGATTTAGATATTGAAACATTGGCTGTTTTAGAAGATTTTTTACAGGCCTTTCAGGGATGTTTATTGGTGGTGAGCCACGATCGTTTCTTTATGGATCGTTTGGTTGAACATTGTTTTATTTTTAAAGGTGCCGGTGATGTTCAAGATTTCCCAGGAAATTACAGCGATTTCCGTCAGTATGAGGAGCTACAAGAAGAGGAACGACGTGAAAATGCGAAAAATACGCATGTAAAAAAAGAGGTTGTTGCGGAAATTAAAGAAATTGAACCGGTAATAAACCGCAAAAAGCGCAGCTACAAGGAACAGTTCGAGATGGAGCAAATAGAGAAAGAACTTCCCGAATTACATCAGAAAAAAAGCTCCTTAGAGCAGGAGCTTTCTTTATGGGCAAACGATTACGATCGTATTGTGGCAATTTCAAAAGAGATTGAAATTACGAACATGAAAATCGATGCAATGGAAATCCGTTGGTTGGAGCTTTGTGATTAAGCTTTGGCCAATTGGATATTCATTATTAATTTGATGTTGGGACCTACCACTACACCACCGGCTTCGGTTACTGCATTCCAAGTAAGATCGAAGTCGTGACGGTTGATTTCACCGCTCACCTCAAAACCGGCTTTATGGTTGCCATAAGGATCTACCATTTCTCCGCCAAATTCTGCGTTCAAAGTGATATTCTTGGTTACTCCCTTTAGTGTAATATCTCCTTGAAGCTCGAATTGATCCTCGCTTTTTTGGGTAAAAGAGGTTGATTTAAATTGGATTTGAGGGTATTTTTCAGCATCGAAAAATTCAGCTGATTTTAAGTGGGCATCGCGCTGTTCATTGTTGGTATCAATGCTGTTGATGTCGGCAGAAAATTCAATTTGGGCGTTTTCCCAAGTTTCGCCAATGGTTTGTGCAGACGCCGTGAATGTATTAAATGTTCCGGTTACGGTAGAAATAACCAAATGTTTCACTTTGAACTGAACTTCAGAGTGCATTGGGTCTAAATTCCAATGCGTGTTGCTTTGTGATTGTGTTGTCATGATAGTTAAATGTTTGTTTAAACAAATATAGTTCAGTTTTTTGGACTATTCACTAATGGTAATCCGTAGTTTCGATAAAATTGCCTTTTTTTGCCACATGAGTAAACATGCTTATGTATTTCCCGGACAAGGATCTCAATTTGTTGGGATGGGTCGCGAATTGTATGATGAATCGGAGGCCGCAAGAGCCCTTTTTGAACAAGCCAACGACATTTTAGGATTTCGTATTACGGAATTGATGTTTGAGGGCAGTTTAGAAGATTTGAAGCGCACGGATGTAACGCAGCCGGCTATTTTTATACACAGCGTTATTGCAGCCAAAGAATTGGGTAGCGATTTTGCGCCTGATATGGTGGCAGGACATAGTTTAGGAGAATTTAGTGCTTTGGTGGCAGTTGGTGTTTTATCGTTTGAAGACGGCTTGAAATTGGTACACCAACGGGCTTTGGCCATGCAGCGCGCCTGTGAAACCGAACCTGGCACGATGGCGGCGGTTTTGGCATTAGCAGACGACGTGGTTGAGCGGATATGCGCTGAAACGGAGGGTGTCGTAGTGGCTGCGAACTATAACTGTCCGGGTCAATTGGTTATTTCCGGGTCATTGTCGGCGGTTGAAGCCGCCTGTGAAGGTATGAAAGCAGCGGGTGCGCGACGTGCGTTGATTTTGCCTGTGGGCGGTGCGTTTCATTCGCCTTTAATGGAGCCTGCACGTGAAACCTTGGCTGCGGCTATAGAAAATACGCCCTTTAATTCCCCAAAATGCGCGGTCTATCAAAACGTATCAGCCCAAGCACAAACCAATCCGGAAGAAATTAAGAAACAGCTTATCGCTCAACTAACGGCTCCAGTAAGATGGACGCAATCGGTTTTGAACATGCGCCAAGACGGAGCTACCGACTTTACCGAGGTGGGTCCGGGGAAAGTTTTGCAGGGCTTAATTGCCAAAATTGGCTAAATGCGTGCAGTTGTAAATTTTCGCTAATTACGAGGG
>CAMBBZ010000121.1 GCA_945863965.1 Chitinophaga pinensis
GATATTATGAGTAAAATGCCGCAGAATCTATGGGATTGATATTGACCTATCAGGAAGGGCAAACGCCATTAGACCCTGAGCAAATCAATGGTTTGAAAATCAAAACAATTTCAACGCAGCAGCAATTGAATGAATTTGAGCAAACCAATATCAATGAAGCTTTAAAATGGTTGAATTCTAAAAGGAAAATCAAAGATGTACTATCGGAAGAGTTCATTATTCAGTTACATAAACGCATGCTAGGAATGGTATGGAAATGGGCCGGACAATTCAGAAAAACTGAAACCAATATCGGAATTGATTGGACAAAAATTCCAATGGAACTAAGGTTGCTCGTTGATGACGCAAAGTTTTGGGTTGAGCATCAGACGTATCTACCTGAAGAAATTGCAATCCGTTTTAAGCACCGTTTGGTTTCTATTCATTGCTTTCCCAATGGCAATGGCAGGCATTCCAGAATCATGGCAGATTTGATGGCTTTGCATGTATTTGGATTGGATAAATTCAGCTGGGGGAATAGCAGTTTGGTGGATAGTTCTGAGCAACGTAACATGTATCTCAAGGCGCTGCAATTGGCCGATAATGGTGATTTTTCTCAACTGATAAAGTTCGCACGTTCTTAAGGAATTATGCAAAAGCAGGTCATATTGACGGCAAAATCAGAATCAAAATAGGGGGCGTGCTCACCGTTTTTTAATAGGTATGAGGGCTTGCCACCCCTTAGGGATCACTCCCGAAGGGAGTAATCCATCCCTCTTC
The DNA here is from genome assembly GCA_945863965.1 of Chitinophaga pinensis. GTDB lineage: Bacteria > Bacteroidota > Bacteroidia > NS11-12g > UBA955 > VMCP01. Next base: position 760 of record CAMBBZ010000121.1, read on the forward strand.
GTTCGATAGAGCAAAGCCCGATGCGAAGCGCAGGGCTTTGTTTTTAACTACCGAGCATTCGGGTATTCAGGCGAGCTTTATCAGTTCTGATTTTCCTCCGTACTTCTTAGATCTGCCACTTGGCAGGGGTGGTTGGTATACCTGTCGGGTGCAGGCGCGCCCACAGTTAAAACTGTGGGTCAAACGGGTACTTGCAGATGTTCCAGTGCTTTCTTGGGAGCACACTCCCAGTTGTCCCACGGTTTTAACCGTGGGTTTAAGGGTTTGCAGGAGTGTTCTAGTCACCGTACTTCTTAGTTCTGCCATTTGGCACGGAGTGTTGTAGTGGTGCATTTAGCCCGTTTTAAGAGTCTGAGTTTTCATATCGGTTATAGATATGAATTTTAAGAGGGTGGCATAATCGTCTATCCCGATTTCTTTGGTAAGTCTATTTACTCAGTAAATGGGTCACAGAATATTTTCAATTGGAATTCGTTAAACAATCAAAATTCCTTCGTTAGACCTATGAAAAAGTTTGTAACCATCCTGTTCATATTCAGTGCCTTGGATTTGTTTGGACAGTCCACTGTTATTTCTGTCCCTAAAAAAACAAAGAAATTGAGTATTCAAATCGAAGCAGGGGTAAATAATTTTCATAATTACGGAGACCCCTTATTTGAAAGATATGACGTTAGTCAATCACATTATGAAGCAGTTACGGTTGAAAAAGAATTGAATCAATATATTTCGGTGTCGTTGGGTATCAGAAATACAAACTATGGATTAAAATTATCTAATTTAACTACACACGATAATAATGGTAATCTTATTGCAAAAAACATTAATGTTAAATACAACTATTGGACAATTCAAACACCGTTGCAAATCAAAATAAAGCCTTTTAAATCAAAAAATATAGCGTTAAATTTTGGTGGGTATTTGGGATTCAACTACTATAATAATGCAACAAGTTCTAATTCGAATTTAACAGTAAATCAAAATGACAGGAAGTATTTAATGGACAAAGGGATCATAGCTGGAATAGAGTATGATTGGTTGAAAAAAGGCAATTTTACCTTAGGTAATTCTGTTTCCTATTATAGAGGTCTCAGTGATTTAAATTCAATGGAACCATTTTTAGTGGCCTTTGGAATTCCGCATATCATTACTAAATCTCAAGGCTTAACCATTGGTTTTACCGGTAAATTTGCATTTTAATGGTGCTTCTTTTTTCTGTTATATTTCAATAAGCCATTTAATGGTCTGTTCAGTGTCTAAAATTGACCAAGAATGAGGGTTTCGCTTACCTGTTAGTTTGCGATAGCCTTTACCAGTTGTTAAAATGAGTTGTGCTCTTTTATTTCCTAAAACCTTTAACGTATTAATTGCCAAGGAACAGTCTAACGTATTAAGATCGTACATACTTCTGTTGCGTTGTTCCATTTGCCAAATAAAATCTGATTCTGAGATCAGCATAATTGGGCAATTGGCTAATGCTCTAATATTTGTCTGGCTGGTGTCGCTGAACGAATACGGTGAAAAAGTCTGGAAAGGTTTATTGTCAAGCTGCGGAATGCTTTGAAACTCATATTGTAGTCTCGTGATAAAATAGTTTGCTTCTTGCTTTGACGCTTCCGTGATACTGTTTCTGATTGTATATTCTAAACTGTAATACATTCTCTCGAAGTCAAGCGGTGGGTCAATTGCGAAAATCGCCTTTGGTCTCGGTATGTCTGTCCGTGAGTACGCTCTTTCTGCATACTTTACAACCCCTGAACCGCCAAGTGAAAAGCCGCCCAAATAAAAGGGTTTCTCCATTAATTTATATCGCTTTTGAATGCTTGGAATTAATTGGTCAAGGTTTGCTTGCGACAGACTATCGATGAAAAAAGACTGTGTTCCCAATTGTAAACTTGCAAAAACTGTCAAATAGCCTTCCCTGAGTGCAACATTTTGAATGTCGGTCTCCTTTGAAGCGATTTCTGGTGTTTCTCCAAATGAAGTCAGTAGTAATAAAAGTCCTTTTGCCTGACCGGGCGGTTTGTAAGCAATATAGTAATTTGTTGAGGAGTCTTTTGGATTTAAGTAAATATTTTCTTTTGTCTGCCCAAAAGAAAAAAGAGTATTTAGAATTGTAATTGTTAGAATGATTATTTTTTTCATTTTTGATGTTTTTTTAATCAAGTCGTGCACCAGATATCATATGGAAGTATCAATCTTGATGTCTTTTAATGGTGAATTGGATTTGCTTTATTAGTTGTTTGATGGCAACTATTTTAAATCAACTATTTTAAATCAACTATTTTAATCCAGCCCTCATTTTCATGATACATTTGACAAACAAATTTATCCTCTAAACACGGGCAGTTTTCTATTTTTTTAAATGTAGCAGTAACCTGGGACCCTTCTGAAATAGAAGAAAGTTTTTCGAGATTACAAACTTTAAAGTCTTTTCCCTCTGTTCGTAAATAGGTTCCTGTGCAGTCCTTTATTACTGTCATTGACTTGTTTGTTTCCTTTTTGCACGATAACACGGTTAATAGGATAGCAACGGTTGTGATTGAAAGTAATTTTTTCATGATAGCTATTTTGTCTTTGAATAACGATTGTCTGGCTTGAATATTGTAAGTTATGGGTACTCATTGTTTTGTCAGCATTGCAGTTAACTTGGATCTGCTCTACGAAACATGCTATCATTATTCTTAAAGTTACAATAAACAATCCCCAAATACTGAGACTACTTATTTTAAAAAATTGGGGACGGTATTTAAATTTCAATGGAGTGGGTCGGTTTTGGTTTCCAATAATTCAGTCTTGATTTTTGACAACAACGCATCAGTTTCTGTTATGTTTTCACCCTTGACTTTTCCCAAAGAGAGGGCCGTGTTGGCATCGTTTTGCGCCTCATTCAATCGACCCAGTTTGTACAATAGGTTTGCCCGGGTATCGTAATAGCTCCATTCAGGACTTTTGTTGATGCTCATCGTTGAATATTCAAGTGCTTTTGTCAAAATAACGACCTCGCTGCACGATTGAAAGAGTTCTCGCGCTGCGCGGTTTAAGCCAACTGGACTGCTGTTCGTCGCAATTCCATCGAAAGTAGCCACGTAGTTGCCCCATTCGCCGCGTTTCTTGTACCATTCCATATACTGATTGGGTTTGTCCCATTCAGGATGATCCGACCGCTTCAACAATTCACCCATCGCCCATTGGAATTGGGTTTCGTTCAAGGAATCGATGGCTTTTCGTACTTGGTTGCCTATGACTTTGTATGCGGTGCTCCTCGACCAGTCCCGTCCAAATAAAGAATCGTAGATCGCTTCGTTTTTAATCCATTGTTGAACGAGTTCATCATCGCAATGGTATGAGGCCAAGCTGTATAAGGCGAACTGTTGGAATGGGTCGGTGGTCGTTTTGAAACGCTTCACAAAGCCTTGGGGGGTGGTATCTTGGAGAATGGAATAATCGCGATTGAAAATAAATCCGCGAAACCAGGAGGGAATGTTACCCGCATTTAGAGGAGGAACGCCCGGACGAGAATACGTGCCATTGTTAGCGGTAGATTCCTTCAGTGTTTGCATGGAATCTAAGTAGTGCATCCAATAGGATTTCTCTGAGTATCCAAAATAACTCCCTATGAATTTTCCGTCGCCATTGAATATCAAAAAAGCGGGGAAGCCGTTCACGCCATAGTGGTATCGCAACAATTTTCCGATGGAATCTTTTTCCATCTCCAGCGAATAGCTATTGAGAAATCCATTCATTTTTCGCTTCACTTGGGTATCAGAAAAGTTCTTTTGATCCATCACTTTACACCAGTAGCACCAATCTGTGTAGCAATCAATCAATACCCATTTGTTTTGTTGTTTGGCTAAAGTCAGCGTATTCTCCCAGTGCACAACTTTTCCAAAAGCTGGGGCGGGGAATTGGAATTTGGGTTTCTCTTTGGAAGTTGATTGACCCGCTGCGGAAAATGTTGTAAGCAAGGCGATTATAGCGCAGCAAACGGTTTTGAGGGTTTTCATTGGATGTCGGTTATTCAAATATAATAATTTTAGGTTGTGATTTTTTTGCTATTGAGCAAGCGCAGCGAGTGACCCCAATCCAAATAATAACATTAGGAAATTCGATTCCTGCCATATTATATTTGCAGCAGTATCACGAGACCTACGGGTCACCAACCGAGCACTAACCCTGCTACGGTGGTAAAATGATGCGGACAACACGTCAAAAACAAAGGGAAATGAAATCTTTCATTCTACACAGCCGCGTTTTGAGCACCGAAAATCCTTCGGCCGCCACTTCTATGTTCTGTTATGTTGTTTTTGCGCCAGCCACCCATCAAACGGCTTGGGTTTGTTCCGTAACATCGTCCTCAGCGACTCGTGTTCTGCCATCGAACTATCTAAAAACAACCTATCATGACAAAACACACCTATCAATTCACCAGTGAGTCGGTTTCGGCCGGACATCCCGACAAAGTCGCCGACCAAATTTCAGATGCCATTCTCGATGCGTATCTAGCCCAAGACCCCAATGCCAAAGTGGCTTGCGATTGCCTCATCACCACAGGTCTACTGCTCATTGCGGGCGAAGTGACCTCAACCGCGGAAGTAGATCACACCGCCATTGCCCAAAAAGTGCTAAACAGCATTGGCTATAACAACGATGCCGTGGGATTTAACCACCACACCGCCGAAATTCGAAACGTTATCCA
>CAMBBZ010000122.1 GCA_945863965.1 Chitinophaga pinensis
ATTTTTGATGTAACCTATCAAAATATGCCCGGCCGACCGATGCCACCCCGAAACGCCTATGTTCAAATCAACGTGAATTTTTAACCTCCATATTTAGTAAGAACCCTTTTTCATTCGCATATCCCAACCGTATATATCCATCACATAAAAACAAAACTAAACACTAAAATACACCGTAATAATCATGAAAAACCCAATCAAAAACATCCTTCTAACAGCCGTAGCTACCCTGTTTTCTATGGCCTCCCTTAAAGCCCAAATCAACTTAGTAGAAATCATCGGTTTTGAAGAGTTAAAATCTATTATTCCCTCGGGGGAAGTTTGGAACGGCTCGAACGGACAAACACAATACAGTGCGCCAGATAGTTTATTCCAAGCAAAACTTTCCATGAATATCGGATGGGATACCTCTTGGGGTGGCTATTGGAAAAATCAATGGGCCTTTTCTCGTAAGAATATAACAACCCTAGAACCCAGCGATTTTAGTAAGCACCTCTATGCCGCAAAGGCCGGAAAAGGCGCGGAAGAACAAGGGGAAGTATATGCAATCGGTACGCAAAATGCCTACTTCCTAAATCCAGACCCCATCAAGCAGTATGTCGATGGATTTTACATTACCAATACCACTTTCGCTTATAATAGTATGGCCTTCGGTGATAATTTTGGTAAAAAGTTTAGTGCAGCCGATAAAGATAGTTTTGTATTGAACATTCATTTATTCCTAAACGGGAAATTACAGAAAACACAACAAGTAATACTCGCTGATTTCCGCTCAACCGATACGACAAAGCACATGCTTTTAGATACGTGGCAATGGGTAGGGTTGAACACTACCACCGATTCCATACATTTTGAATTACAAAGTTCGGATTCGGGTGAATACGGTATCAATACCCCCCTTTATTTTGCATTGGATAAAATAGCCATCATTCACACGGGAAGTGTAAATAAAATCAAAGCGTTAACACTCTCCCTATATCCGAATCCCGCAACCGATAAAATTTACATTGCGGAATTTGCAAAAGTTCGCAGTGTAGAAATTTGCGATTATCGCGGAATGAAGCTGAAAGCGATGTATTTAGATGGCGGGCAATTGGATATTTCCGCACTTTCGGAAGGAATGTATTGGGTGCGCGCCCTCATGAATGACGGAAGCCGGGCTACTTCTTCCTTTATTAAATACCATTAATATGCGAATGCGCACCACCCTAATAACGGTTTTAATCCTTTTCATGGGCTCTTGCATAAAAGAGCCTGTGGATTCGGGTAATGTTAACGTTTCGGCAAAAGATTCAAGAGTGGCCGTTTTATGTGAAGGAAATTTCATGTGGAATAATGCCCAGCTAGATATCTACAATCCCGATTCTAACGCACTTTGGTCCAATGCCTTTGAAGCCGTTAATAACAGACCCATTGGCGATGTTTTACAATCGGGTTTATTATATGGCAATACCTTATGGCTGGTGGTAAACAATAGCGGACTTATCGTGGGCCTAAATCCCCAAACACTTAAAGTCAAACACCAAGTAAATGTGGGTAAATCTCCAAGATTTGCCGCTGCCTTTAAAGGGAAACTTTACATTAGCGACTTAGAAAACAATGCCGTTACCGTGCTCGACACCCAATCGTTAGGCACCCGAACTTTGCCGGTTCGAAAAAATGCAACGGGAACCCGAGTGGGTTGGACGGAGCACATAATCGAATACAATAATTTTATAGTGTCGGCTGTTTACGACGGTTATTTATGGGTTTACGACCCTCAAACGGATATCAGTAAATTATTTACGTGTCCGAAGGGAACGCAGTTTTTAAGTATCGATGCTCAAAACCGACTTTGGGTAGGAGCAAGTGACGCCGATTCGTCGAGTTTGACCTGCCTGAATGCCGATTTCAGGGTTACAGAGCGTGTTGAATTTCCCAAGGAAAATAATTTAACCCGCATGTATGGCAGTGTAACGGGTGATTCCTTATGGCTGTTGGTGGGAGGGGAATTAGAATGCCGCAATTTGCGCAATCCCCGTGTGGCCATTAAAAAAGTAGTACCCTACACCGTTGGTTATGGATTGGGTGTGAATCCGTATAACGGTGATGTCTATGTTTCGGATGCCTACGATTATATCCGCAAGGGTCGAGTGGTAGGACTCAATGCCGGCGGCGATTCCATAAAATATTCGTTCTTTTCGGGCATCATACCCGCTAGTTTTGTGTTTTTGCCTCGATAACTTCGACTCGAGGCTTCGTTCATTTTCCCCTACCTTTGCGCCGTGAAACGCATCGATGTGCTCATTCTCCGCATGTATATACGGCTTTTTGCCGTTACATTTTTGCTGAGTCTGTTCTTGTTTTTGATGCAGTTTCTTTGGAAATACATCGATGAATTGGTAGGGAAGGGAATTCCCACATTGGTATTACTCAAGTTAATCGGACTTTCATTAGCCGATTTAGTTCCGATGGCCTTGCCTATGACGGTAATGGTGGCCGGTTTAATGACCTTCGGAAACTTATCGGAAAGCTTTGAATTGGTTTCAATGAAAGCCAATGGCATTTCTCTGATCCGTATTCTACGTCCCGTATTCCTTTTCATGTGTGGCTTGGTCGTAATGAATTTTTTATTTTTGAATTACGTAATTCCCAAAGCCAATTTAGAAGGTAAAGCCATGCTAATGGAGGTGCGTTCTAAAAAGCCTGCCTTCAATATCGAACCCGGTCAGTTTTACCAACAAATTGAAGGCGTCGCCATTTCGGTAGGCAGCAAAGAAGACGATAACGAAACCGTTCACGATGTACTTATTTATGAATATAAAAAAGACGATAGTAAACGTTTGAATGTGATTCGAGCTAAGGAGGGTAATATGAAACTTTCTGCAGACAAGCGTACCCTTAATTTTACGTTATTTAACGGCGTTCGGTATGAGGAAATGACGTCTGTTGAAAATTACCGAAGAACCCTGCCCTTTAATAAAATGTATTTCGAGAAACAACAAATGGTCGTTGATCTATCTAGTCTCGATTTCAATTTCACCAATCGCGATCACCTAGCCACCGATTACCGTTTACTGAACCTAAAGCAGTTGCAATTAGAGATTGATACCTTTTATTTACGAATGGATAAGCACCATGATGACAACGAACGGTACTTAAGTCGCTTAATTCATTATCCCGAATTATTTCCGTCTGAAAACCCCTCTCCGCGTCCTATGGATCGCATAATTCCCTTAACCGATACCAATATTTACAGCAATTTTGATTCCAGTAAACAAGTAAGTATGCGAAACTTGGCGTTGTCAACCGCTAAAGGAATTCAGGGTACCCTAGACGGTTATGCTTCGTCGCAAGATTATGAACGGAAAGACGCGGCGTTGTATCAAAGTGAATATCATAAAAAATTCGCTTTTTCCTTTTTGTTGATGATCTTGTTTTTAATTTCTGCCCCGCTCGGAGCCATCATTAAAAAGGGTGGGATAGGACTTCCCTTGGTTATTAGCGTGTTGTTGTTTGTCATATTTTATGCCCTGAATCTGACGGGTGAAAAAATGGGTAAAGGACTAATCGTTCCCGTTTGGGTAGGCATGTGGATGAGCAGTGTTCTGCTCATTAGTGTCGCTATTTTTATTACACGCAAGGCCTTGTCGGACCGAAATCTTTGGGAACCGCGCCGCAGGCGGGTAAAATCCAAATCGAATTCCAATAGCTAAACTATGAAGATTCTAGTTGTCGGAAATCGCGTTCCATGGCCTTTGCACGACGGTGGCGCTGTGGCTACATACCGAATGCTGGAAGCGCTAAGTGCACAAGGAAATCAACTCACCTATTTTACCTACAATACCCAAAAGCATTATGTGACTGAAGAGAAAATACACGCGCATTTTCCCTTTTGTGAAGTAATTACGGTTCCCTTGAATGCCCAAGTAAGCCCGCTAAGTGCCTTTAAAAATTTATTTTCTAGGGGAAGCTATTTTCTAGAGCGTTATTATAATGTAGGGGCGTCGGCGCAGCTAACGGCGTTGATTGCCGAACGAAACTTTGATTTGATTCAAATTGAAGGCTTGTATTCGTTTCCATTGCTGTCTAAGCCTATTTGGTTTTGGGGCGAACCCTTGTGTCTTTCTATACCCGAATTGCAACAATCTGGTGTGCCAGTCGTTTATCGCGCCCACAATGTAGAGCACGAAATTTGGATGCGCTTGGCGAAGAACGAGCCCAATTGGCTAAAAAGGGCCTATTTAAATATTCAAAGTAAGCGATTGCGGAAAGAAGAGCAAAAAGCAATCCAATCCGTTAATGCGGTGGTAGGGATTTCACAAACAGATTGCGACTATTTCGGTGTAAATAACACTAATAAGGTGCATTTGTACCTTCCAAGTGTCAAAACAGCGTTAAAAGTTGACATAAAAATACAGCCAGCGTCAATTTTTCATATTGGTTCCATGGAGTGGGATGCGAACGTGCAGGGCATTACGTGGTTTTTAACCAAAGTATGGCCCCGATTAAAATCAGAGGTCCCCGATTTGGTTTTTCACGTGGCCGGGAAAGGCATTATGGCGCATAAGAACTTGTTTTTCCAGACCGATGTTGTCAATCACGGGGAAGTTTCCAACGCTACCACATTCATGCAAGCGCATGGAATTGGGGTTGTCCCCTTATTGGCAGGGAGCGGAATTCGCATGAAGCTGATTGAATCGCTTTCTTTAGGTATTCCTTGTGTTGCCACTCCCGTAGCCGTTCAAGGACTTCCCATAGAAAATGGTAAACAACTAATGGTGGCGGCGGATGCCGAGGAATTTATTATCGCAATTAAGGATTTGCTCGAAAATAGAAAAAAGGCCATCGAAATGGGCAAACAAGCACATGCGTATTGCATGGCCAATCACAATCCAACTCAAAATATGAGTACATTGATTGCGTTTTATCAGTCGCTTATTGGGTAAGGTAATGCATTTTGAAATGCTCGATGCCCGCTTCGCTGAATTGAGGTCCAGTGGGTTTAAATCCCAACTTTTCATAAAACGGAACTGCATGTAATTGGGCGTGTAAGTAAATAAGCAGGTCGGTTTCGCCTATTTTTTCTAAACATTTTTTCACCAAGGCAGCCCCAATTCCCTTGCCTCTGTAAGATTTTAAAACGGCAAAACGTTCTAATTTAATGCCCTTTTCGGTAGTCCGGTAGCGGCAAGTGGCCGCGGCAACTCCCTTATATTTAGCGATAAAATGGGTGCTGCAGCTTTCGAATTCATCATATTCCTCCGCAGCATCTACTTCTTGTTCAATCACGAAAACATGACGTCGTATTTCGAATAGGGTCAACATTTGTGAACCCTTGCGTGCTTCTTGAATCTCAATCAT
>CAMBBZ010000123.1 GCA_945863965.1 Chitinophaga pinensis
GATACGAAAAAGATGGTGTCTTTTATGGTCGCTTGGTGATACAAGATAAAGACGGATGTTGGGATACCGCCGATGCGACCAATTCCGTAAGAAATACGTCCTATCCCGTTGATGCTCAGATAGACACGCTTTTGGGTTATTGCTTTAACAAAAATGAATTGCAATTTTCGCAAACGCCCATAAAGGGGGCCCAAATAGAATGGCAATTCCCAAGCATTCGAAATGCCTTCAGCGGCCGTTTGTCGTACAATTATCCCGGCGTATATCTTCCTCAAGTGAAAATCAGTAAAAACGGGTGTGATTCCTCTTTGATATTCGACTCCGTAGTGATTTATGGTCCTGTGGCCCGGATTACCAATGTGGTCAACCAGTTTCAGTGTCAAATTACCGATACCGTTTACTTAGATAACGGCAGCTATGCCTTCCGAAATAAGAACTTATCGGTTTATTGGGATGCGCAAGATTCTTTCGGACCTAAATGCGTGGCGCCGGGTAAAAACAATCAGAATGCGCGTAAAAATTGCAATTATTCTACCGACTCTTTTTCCTTTCAGCACCTTTACCAAAAAGGGAAAGAGGATTGTTATTTCGCCAAATTAGTGGTAACCGATACCGCCCTAGGGTGTTCGGATTCTACGCTGGTCGCGTTGCCCCTGATGGCCCCAAAGGCTAAAGGGAATTTCACCCCCTCCGATACCTTTGCTTGTCCAGGAGCTAATTTAGCCTCACAGAATAAAACACTCACCTTTGACTTGTCGAAACCCGAACCCTCCTGCTTGAAATATGCTTGGTGGGTGATGTGGGATTCGCTTCAAGCGAGTAAAACGAATAATTTTGACAGTTTATGGGTTGCCAATTCAGTCGGTCATAATTACGATGCCTTAAACCCGGCTGGAGATTCTTCTGGATATGTGACCGTTGGCCTAATTGTAGAAAATGGATACGATTCAAGCGGCGTGCTTTGTCGCGACACGGCTTGGTTTTCTAAAATCATAAAAGTGACGCGTATCGATGCCCGTTTTCTTACCAATTATAACGACAGTACCCATTTTTGCCGTGGCGATACCCTGCATTTTGCGCTGCAAGACACCCAACAAAACAAAGGCATTCGGTTCATTTGGAATTTTGGAGATGGCACGAGTATCGATACGATTTCCCAAAAACCCATGTGGCATCGGTATCAAAATGGGGGAAGTTATTATGTCAGCCTTATTGCCATTCATCCCGATGGGTGTCGCATGGAAGAAGGTACTTGGGTCCACGTAGGTGTAATGCCCCACTTTACCATTTCAAAATCATCCTTATGTGTAGGCGTTGATAGTTTGGATTTGCTTCAACAAAATCGCTACTTCACCTGGGGCGATTCCAAAAGTCGTTTTTTTAATAGCAACGCCCGGAACCAACAAGGAAAAGAAAAAGTGCAATTCGATTTAAATGAGGGTGACGGATATAAATACTACGGTGAAAATCCACGGGTCGCATTTAAAGCGCCCGGTATTCATCGTATCTCCATGATTGTAAGTGACAGTACCGGTTGTAAAGATACTTTGGTCTATTACCAACAAGTAAACATTTCGGGGGCCTATGCCGGATTTAGTACCGCAACGGATACCTTCTTGTGTCCGCAGTCGATTGCCTTTACCAACAGTGCCACCACCTACGATTCTGCCTCGAACAAAACGCTTACAGGCGATTATATTAGCAGTTACGAATACACCTTTGGTAGCAATTATCCCAAAAGCCTGTTCCCCAATCCAAGTAGATTCTTTGAAACAGGTTCCTATCGCGTGGTTCAAAAAGTACGCAATGCCTATGGGTGCACCGACACCTTTGTCAAAAATATAATCGTGAAAGGTCCAACGGCGTTCTATGACTTCCTCAAAGACACGGTAGGTTGTTCGCCGTTAAGGGTAGTTTTCAAAAATAAAAGTTCCGATGCCAATGAATACACATGGCGTTTTAACGACATAAATAACAATGTATTTACCACGTCGTCAGATTCAAATGTATTTTTAAATTATGGGGGTTATGGTACGTTTTATCCTTTGTTGGTGGCGCGCGGTTCGTTTACGGTAAATGGAGTTACCCGCGTATGCCAATCTATGTATCCCGATACCAGTACCCAAATTAAACGGGAAGTCCGCGTTTTAGAGCGGCCCAACGCGAATGTAGTTTGGTCAACTGACTGCAGAACGTTTACCTCTACCTTTTATAACGTAAGTACTATGAATACCGGAACTATTAATTATTTCTGGGCTTCTTTCGGTGATGGGGCTGATTTGGGAAATGGCTTTAATCCCACGCTACAAATTGCCTCTATCAGTCGTAAGTATGCCGATACCGGAACGTATAATTTGTTTGCGCGGGTAGTGGGATCTAATGGTTGTGCCGATACGTTCGAGTCGAAGGTTAAAATTGCACCACAGCCGATAGCTAATTTCCGTTGGGATCCAAATTGTATAGATGAAACCACCCGGTTTTACGATTCTTCCTTGACCTTCAACGATTATATTACTTCGTATTTTTGGGACCTAAACGACGGTAGTTATTCCAGTCAGCGAAATCCCACCCGGTTGTATAAAAACGATCGCAGTTATAACGTGCGCTTGCGGGTGCGCAATTCTGCCGGTTGCGTTAAAGATACATCGAGAACCGTAGTGGTCTATTCACGTCCTTCGGTATCCTTTTTTGGGCAAGATGAATGCCATGAAGACACCACCGAAATGGTGAATTTAAGTTCGGCCAAGCAGGAAATTGCCTATTACGATTGGGATTTTGCAGATGGCAACACCTCTCAGGCCTGGGCCCCGCGACACCGGTATGCCAATCCGAATGCCTATCAAGTTAAATTACGGGTGAAAACGGTACACGGGTGTTGGGACTCCAGCATTCGCTGGGTTTTTGTAGATCCCAATCCAGTAGCCGGCCTAAAATTGAACGGAGATTCGGTGCAGTGCTTTACCCAACATGCCTTTAATTTTGAAGATATTTCGACCATCAGCAGCGGCAATACAACCGCGCAGTGGGACTTTGGCGATGGCGGTACTTCTTTTGTTAAAAACCATCAAAAACGGTATTCCGATACCGGTCGTTATCAGGTAAAACTCATTTCGGTCTCGAATTACGGATGTCGCGATACCCAATTTACGCATGTTCGGGTCTTGCCTTCAGTGGTCACGGATTTTGATATCGATAAGTCCATTCAATGTTTCCGGGGAAATCAGTTTGGGTTTACCGATAAAAGTGTGAAAAAAGGAGGTAGTTACGATTATTTATGGGAGTTTGGGGATGGAGATTCGGTGCGCAATGTATCGCCCATTCAGCATCGATATCAAGATACCGGACTCATTTTTGTGCTCATGCGCACCCTCACCAATTTGGGCTGCGCCGATACGGCCATCAAGCCCATACGCTTGTTGCCGATGCCCAAAGCCGATTTTACCATCAACGAAGACGATCAGTGCTTGAGTACAAATAATTTCACTTATACCAATACCTCCTCTATTTTCTGGGGAAGCCTTTCTCACAGCTGGGATCTAGGGAACGGCTCCGTTTTGGGGACTGTTAATGCCGGACTTACCTACGCCGATACCGGAATCAAAACCGTTACCCTCATAAGCCGCAGTGCTTACGGTTGTGCCGATACCGTTTCCTACGATGTTTGGGTGCGGGAAATGCCATTTCCGTCATTTACCATTAACGACAGCAGCCAATGTCAAAATCAGAACTCCTTCGATTTTAAAAGTACGTCTACTGTAACTGTGGGCCGTTTGGATTACCAATGGCGTTTGGGTGATGGAACCTCTCAAACAGCCGATGCCTTTAATTATCGGTATAAAGGAGACCAAGAGCCCATAGTAGTACTAACCGCAACGAGTGTTCATGGTTGTGTGGATTCGGTAAAGCGACAGGTATTTGTGCGTCCCATGCCCCAAGTTCGCATTTGGGTGAACGACAGTCAGCAATGCGTGAATCAACAGGCATTTGTATTTCGCGATTCCAGTCGCATTCGATACGGAAGTTTTAGCCGGCAGTGGCGTTACAAAGGCGATAGTTTGGCTCTAGGAAGCCAACTTCAGGTCAATTTCCCCCGAGATACTTTTTATCGCGTACGATTGGTGGCCGTAAGTAATTATGGGTGCAAAGATTCAGTGGAACAACAAATTCAAACATGGCCCAAGCCCTTCCCCAATTTTGATATCGCCGATGACGGCATTTGTTTGCGCGGAAATGAGTTTGATTTCCGCCAAACCGGCAACGTCAAATTCGGAACGCTCCAACATAAATGGCGATTTGGTGACGGTTCTGTTGCGGCTAATGGTGCAGTTGCAAAACACTCCTACGGTACAGATGGCACTTTTACGGTACAATTGCGCAGTGAAAGTAACAATTCTTGTGTAGACAGCGTTTCAAAACCCGTTTATGTGTGGCCCATGCCCAAAGCGAATTTTAACATGAACGATTCGACCCAATGTTACCGGGGGAATGCGGTACAATTCACAACTTCCTCCACCTTAACGAGGGGTACGCTGCGGTATTATTGGAATTTTGGGGATGCAGTTCGAGATTCTGGAATTGCCGTTATACATACGTATGCCGTGCACAATAAATACCGCCCCGCACATTGGGTTATCACCGATAAAGCGTGTGGGGATACCCTCGTGAAAGAGGTGTATATTTATCCCATGCCCGTGGCGGATTTTGCCATCAATGATACGGGACAATGTTTGAATCAGCAGTCGTTTGATTTTAATGATATCTCTCGTATTGCGAGTGGTAGTATGCGCCGAAATTGGAAATTCTTTGATTCATCAAGTACACAGACGTTGGTTAGACGGACCTTTCCTAGTGATATTCGGTATGCCGTACGTTTAACCCAAGAATCTAATTTTGGTTGTTTAGATACCGTATTGCGCCATATTACGGTTTATCCAAAGCCACAAGTGGCGTTTCTACTGAACGATTCAGACCAATGTTTAAAGCAGAATTTTTATAAGTTTACGAATAAATCCGCCATCAAATACGGTACGCTGTCGCACCGTTGGGATATTGGTGAGTTTGGCGAGAAATACAGCAGTACAGATGCCGATTATTTTTATAGTTTTTGGGGCGTAAAACGGCCTTTGTTAACGGTAACTAGTGATTTAGGTTGTGTCGATTCATTGCGCCGATTGGTCAAAGTGAACCCTATGCCCGTGCCTGCCATTGGCCATAACGACAGTTCGCAGTGCTTTAATAATCAGAATTTTATCTTTTGGAGCAAGAGTCGTATTGCTGAGGGAAATCTGTCACACCGCTGGCT
>CAMBBZ010000124.1 GCA_945863965.1 Chitinophaga pinensis
TTTCACTTGATTAATTCCATAGAAGAAGATGGATATTTGAGACGCGAGTTACGCAGTATTGTCAATGACTTGGCTTTCAATGAAAACTTGATGACCACGGAAGACGAGCTTGAAAAAATATTAATTAAAATACAAAACTTCGACCCTCCTGGGATCGGTGCCCGAGATTTGCAGGAATGTTTGCTGCTGCAATTGTATAAAAAAGACTACGGAGATAATAAGGCCATTACGTTAGCAGAGAAAATTCTTTCCGAACAAATGGAAGCATTTTCAAAGAAACATTACGATAAAATACTAAAGGTTTTTAAAGTTACTGACGAAGAACTCAAAGATGCAGTTGCGGAAATCATAAAGTTAAATCCCAAACCAGGAGAGTCTTCGGGTTCTTCTAGCATGAAAACCCATTATATCGTGCCGGATTTTACCGTTAAAGAAGAGGCCGGTATTCTTCTTATTACGTTAAACGGACGCAATGCCCCTGAATTAAAACTCAGTAGGGCTTATGCAGAAACCCTCAAAACGTATGAAAAATCGCAATCTAAAGAAAAAGAATTGCGAGACGCCGTGCAATACATCAAGCAAAAAGTTGATGGGGCTAAATGGTTTATAGATTCGGTAAAACAACGCCAAAACACCCTCATGCGAACCATGCAGGCAATTGTTAACAGACAAACCGCGTTCTTTTACGAGGGGGATGAGACCAACCTCCGACCGATGATTTTGAAAGACATTGCAGAAGTGGTCGAAATGGATGTAAGTACCATTTCAAGGGTTGCCAACTCTAAATATGTGGATACCGATTTTGGGATTTTTCCTTTAAAGTTTTTCTTTTCTGAGGGAATTTCAAACGACAATGGGGAAGAGGTTTCTAACCGAGAAATTAAGAAAATACTCGAAGAAGCCATCAACGGCGAGAAGAAATCAAAGCCCTTAACAGACGACGCACTGGCTGCGTTGCTCAATGATAAGGGATATCCAATTGCACGCAGAACCGTAGCAAAATACAGGGAACAACTAAATATACCCGTGGCGCGTATGAGGAAAGAATTATAATTAGATTGATATAAAATTAAAAAGACAAAATGGGAATCAGACAAGAAAAAGTAGCGAGACAAATACAAAAAGATTTAGCAGAGTTAATGCAACAGCACCGCAGTGAATGGATGGCTGGGGCTTTTGTAACAATTTCTAATGTAACGATTACCCCTGATTTGGGATACGTGAATATCTACTTATCGTTGTATAACAATGCCAATCGTGCGGCAGTTTTAGACCATATCAATGGACAGAACAAAGAGATTCGAAAAGCACTAGCCAAGCGCGTACGACATAGCTTTAGAACGATCCCAGAGCTTCGTTTTTATGAAGACAACACGATGGATTACGTAGAAAAAATGGATGATTTATTCAAAAAGATTCATTCAGAAGACCAAAAGTCAAACGAAACCCCATCTGATACCGTGTGAATGTCGCCGCGTTTATAGCCCGTAAATATTTTTTTTCGAGGAAAAATCCCTCGGCTATAAATATTATTACAGCTATATCCATGGCCGGATTTGCCATAGGCGCGTTGGCATTAATTGTATTATTAAGTTCACTTAAAGGATTCGAAGATAGCATTTTTGGAGACTATCAAAGAAGCTCGCCCGACCTTAAAATAGTTCCCATTGAAGGGAAGGTATTTTCCCCAGAGACAAAATTAATTACTTTATTAAGTGATAATAAAAACATTGTAGCATTTTCTCAATGTTTAGAAGATAAAGCTATTATTAAATACGGGGACCAACAAGTAGTAGGATTGGTCAAGGGAATGGATTCTGCACTTTTTAAAGTATATGCCGTAGATTCTTGGATAATGGCCGGCGGTAAAGAGTTTAACATTGAAGAGGGCGTAACGGCAAACGCTTGGCTCTCCGAAGGCCTGGTTTATACGCTTAATGTAAGCGCCAACGAACAGCAATTGGAGTTGCTTACACCGGACCGGGAAGGGAGTAATCTCGCCCAAACAACGCTGAATCAAGAAGTAATGCGTATTTCAAGTATGGTTCATTTGTCGAGTGAAGAAAACGAACGTACGGTAATTGTTCCGCTGTGGGTTACGCGGTCTTTGTTTGCAAGGGAAACTGAGATTAGTCATATTGCGGTTAAGACCAAAGGCGATCCGTTTGCGGTACAAAAAGATTTGAAAGAACGCCTAAAAGCGCTTGGATTGCGGGCGCTAAATAGGCAAGAGCAGAACGAAACTATGTTTAAAATGTTTAACACAGAAAAATGGTTTTCTTTTGCATTGTTGGTTTTTATTTTATTATTAATTAGTTTTAATCTTTATGGCGCTTTGCGCATGATGAAAATTGATAAAAAAGAGGATCTATATATTTTGAGTGCTATGGGATTAGAGCCTAGAAAAGTCAATCGTATTTTTCGTTGGGAAGCTCTTTTTGTTTCTGGTCTCGGTACGTTCATAGGTTTGTTTTTGGGAATTATACTAATATTGATACAACAACGTTTTGGAATTATCACCACACAGGCAACGTTTGAAATGGTCTATCCTGTGTCGTTGCGTTTAAGTGATGTGTTTATGGTGGGGTTCATTTGTATCGGAATTACGGCTTTTAGTTTGGTAGGAAGGTCGGCCGCTTGATGCAATATTTCGCATACGCCATTGGTCGCAAGGGGCAATGGTTTTTACCTATCTTTGCGTTATGAATCGCCCCATTAGAATACTCATTGCTAAAGTTGGTCTCGACGGACACGACCGCGGTGCTAAGGTAATCGCTGCTTCACTTCGGGATGCGGGAATGGAAGTTATTTATACCGGTTTGCGCCAAACTCCGGAAATGGTGGTTCAAACAGCCCTTCAAGAAGATGTAGATGCCATAGGGGTTAGTATTTTAAGCGGCGCGCACAACACCGTGTTTCCGAGGATTTTACAATTAATGAAAGACCAAGGTTTAAACGATGTTTTATTAACGGGAGGCGGAATTATTCCCGATGCCGACGCTAATGAACTCAACGATTTAGGCGTGGCGCGTTTGTTTCCCCCGGGAACAGAAACCGCCGAAATAGCCAATTATATATCGGATTGGGTCAAGACTCACAGGGGGTAATAATGAGCCTTTGGTGCAGCTGAGCACCTAGTGTTTATAACGACGTTGCTTTTTGTTCCACGAGGAACCCTTCAATGAGGGTTATAGCCTTGTCAATACCTTCTAAAACAGGTACTTCTTCATCGAGTTTCCACTTTCCCAATACAAAATCGACTTGTTTTCCTCGGGGGAAATTATTCCCGATGCCAAAACGCAGCCGCGCATATTGCGGGGTGGCCAGGGACAAATCGATACTTTTTAATCCGTTATGTCCACCGTCGCTGCCTTTCAGTCGCAAGCGCATAACGGAAAGGTCGATGGCGAGATCATCGAGCACGATGAGAACGTGTTCAAGTTTGACTTTGTGTTGTTGCATCCAATACGACACCGCTTTTCCCGACAAATTCATGAATGTAGTGGGTTTTAAGAGGTGGGCAATTCGGCCTTTGACTTTGATACTGGTTACCCAACCGTGTTTTTCTGATACCCATGAGGCGTCGTGTTTTTTTGCGAGCGCATCTAAAACGTCAAAACCGATATTGTGTCGGGTTTTGTCGTATTCAGAACCGGGGTTTCCGAGGCCAACGATAAGGAAGGACATGGTGCAAAGATAGGGGATACTCCCGTTGGTCGCGGTATACTCCCGTTGGTCGTTTTATACTCGGCTGACGCCTCGCGGTATACTCCCGTTGGTCGTATGGGACTCGGCTGGCGCCTCGTATGTGACTCCCTTCGGTCGTATGGGTTTGATTTTGTATCCATAAAATATGCAAGGACATCGAGTGATTTGGTGAGGCACGAGCCAAATGGTATCGAGATGGGTGCTATATTAAGCCACAATTTAGCAACCGTTCTGGTTTGCAAAAGTTATTCTGGTTTGATGTAGCACCCATCTCGATACTATTTCTGCGCTGCGCTCCGAAATCACTCGATGTCCTTGGCGTTGATTGAAGGTATTGGTTGTCCTTGCTGGTTTGAGAGAATGCGGCGGGATTATGAAGCCACCACTACCACACCTTCAACGACTTTGAGGGCTTCGTGGAAGGTGTTGCGCATGAGGCAAAGGTCGATATCTTCGGAGGAAGCAAGTCGCGTTATGCGTTGGGCATGAGACGCCTTTTTTACGATATCATTTAAGTTGTTTTGGTGCTGTAGAAAAACAGCCATAGCCACATGCGTTGCGTCGTTTTCGATTTCATAACCGTTTTCCTGCAATCTATAGGCTAGTTCGCCTGCGAATAATGTGTCCTCAACGTTCACGAGGTCCTTCCAACCGGAACAAAAAAGCACGATATCCTCTTTACTATTATTTAAATAATTCAAGGTAGCATCGATGTTTCGGTAAGAAGCAATTAAAATTTCTTGGGCGTGTTCGCTCATTGAAATGGCACGGGTTCCGTTGGTGGTCGTCATCACGATGTCGCGATTGCCCACGATATCGGGAAGAAATTCACGAGGGGAATTTCCCAAATCAAATCCATCTACTTTTTCGCCGTTACGTTCGCCCGCTTTCACAAATGAAGTTCCAGCCCGAGAGGCGGTTTCAATATCGCGGACCGGATAAATAGCACGGGCTCCATTTTCCATAGCAACGGTCATGGTGCTTGTGGCACGCAGAATATCGATAACCACAACAATTTTGCGATCAATATCGCTGATGCTCGCGTCAAACATTGCGGGGGATAACAGGGTCGTGATTTTCATGTGCAGCAGTTTAAAGGACAACCAAAGATACAATAGGATCCTGTTTTGTGCATCTCGAAAGTAAACATCTGGTTGTATATTTGCCGTATGAAAGCCGGAGTGGTCATTTTTCCAGGGTCAAATTGCGACCAAGATTTAATACTTGCATTGCGCGCACACAACGAAATTGAAGTGGTTGAATTGTGGCATAAAGATACCGATTTGCAGGGGTGCACGCACATTTACATCCCGGGTGGCTTTAGTTATGGAGACTATCTGCGCAGTGGTGCCATTGCTAAATTGAGTCCCATTATGGACTCTGTGAAGTCTCACGCAGCTGCCGGAGGATTCGTTTTAGGCATTTGCAACGGTTTTCAGGTATTAACGGAAAGCGGATTGTTACCGGGCGCACTTTTGCGCAACGAAAGCATGAAATTTGTATGTAAAAACGTTCATTTACGCACCGAAACACAAGAAACGCC
>CAMBBZ010000125.1 GCA_945863965.1 Chitinophaga pinensis
TTGAATTGTATCACGAGACCTAATAGGTCACCAACCGAGCGCTAACCCCGCTACGGTGGTAAAATGATGCGGACACCACGTCAAAAACAAAGGGAAATGTACCTGTTTCAACTACATCGTATTGCAATGACTCTAAGGATTAACCCTACGGAGTTGAAATCATTGAATCTGTGTACTTGTTTTTTTGGTGGTCCGCATTGGACCCTATTTGGTTTTCGTGTGGCATGGCAAACACACACTAAAACTACATATCATGAAAAAACACAACGTACAACCCGATTTTGAAGCGATTAGCTACAGCCGATTAACCAAGTTTTCTCTAGGAATCCAATTATTCCTATTCAAGGCCCATTTGCGCTTGATTTCAATATTCGAACGGGTTCAAGCAGGCTGGTTGATTTGGCTACAAGAAGAAATCTTATCCGACGGACCCCTTACACCCCAAAAGTACGATGTTACTGCAATAAGAGATTGGAGTGCGAAAAATCAATACATCGCGTGGGCTTCCAATTATATTGAAAGGCATTTAATACAAGCGGGAATAGTCACAAAATGCAAGGTCTATGTGTTCTGGGAACTGGGTATCAATGAGGAATTGCCCCATATTTATATAAATGCATTTGGTACCCATCGGTGCGATTTAACACGCATCAAGAAAGCCATTTACGAATTATTCCCTTTAAAACCACAAGAAATTATAGAAACGTTTGGCCTCAATGCTCCAAGCCTTAGGCAAACACTTCCTGATACCCAATTAGCCACTGGGGCCTATCCCGAAAAACAGATAAATGCTCAACTAATTGAGGACTTAAGGGCGTTCACAGGCGTAAGAATAAAGGGTCCGAATGCCGACATTTATCCCACTTGGCGAAAAGTAGAAGCCATAAGGGTATTCAGAGATTTTCAAAAGGACCCGGAATACGGTCACCTCAAATTGAAATGGGCATCTAAAAAACCGTATAAACCCGAGCTGCCGTTTTATGTGCCGGATGGTTTGATAACGTTTGTGGAGTTCGACGAATTTTTGGTCGAAGAGGCGTCGACGCGGTTGCCCTTGTTTTTAGGATCGCAAATGGGAATTACCCCGAAATACGAACGTTGTGGAATGCTTAGGGATGGGTCCTTGCATGTGATTTTGAGTAAATCAATGCTTTCGGGAACTGTTAACAGTTTGTCTTTGAAACGTTGGGTATCCGCGAAAAATAGTTTTGAAACGGTTAAAGAATGGTATTGATGAATTTAAGCATATAATATATGAAGTTGGGCTTGTACGATTCAGGTTTGTAACAAAGCGAACCCAATTAGGGCGATTGTTTGTTTTCTGTTACTGACGAAAAAGATTCTTTTTTGGACTTTTCGTCAGTAGTAATTTACCTGTTTTTGTTCTAGGCGGGAATTAGCGCCTCAATACTTCCTGAATCCTAAACCAAAGCTTAGCAGTGCCAAAATAAACTATTGAATATCTGATAATTTATTATACTCTTGAGGTGTATCACGAGACCTACACCTGATAGGTAGGGATTTTGTGTAACTGGTAGTAAGAGGGTTAAAAAAGTGTATATTTGTCCTTTATAAGATAAGTTATATGAAGACCGCACCTGCTATATTGCCTAAAAACTTGAAGATTTTAAAGGATCTGGGTGAACATATTCAATTAGCTCGATTGCGCCGAAAATTGAGTGCCGATCAAATTGCTGAGCGCACAGGTCTTGGCAGAAAAACCATTTATAATATAGAGCAAGGCAGTCCCACGGTCGCCATCGGGAGTTATTTACAAGTACTCTTTGTATTAGGGTTAGAAAAAGATTTAACCCAAGTTGCAGCGACTGATCCTTTAGGAAGAAAATTACAAGATGCTGGAATTTTAACCCATAAACGCGCACCCAAACAAATAAAAAAGTCATGAAGCACGTCGACCGCAAATCGGCGCGAACCCCAAAATTAGAAAAACATGAAGCGTGAGCAAACAAAAATAAGGGTTTATGCAGATTGGGAATTCTTAGAAGAAGCTCAATTGATGGGTTTTTTGACGTCACAACGCGTTCGTGGAAAGGAAATATTCTCTTTTGAATACACAGAGACTTGGGTGAATAATCAAAATCCAATTTTACTCTTGGATCCACATTTAGGGTTTTATAAGGGAAATCAATATTTACCTGATGAGAAAAACAACTTTGGAATATTCCTTGATTCATCGCCCGATCGTTGGGGTAGGTTATTGATGCGAAGAAGAGAGGCATGGCAAGCAAAGGAAGAAGGTCGAGAAGAAAAAACGCTTTTTGAAAGTGATTTTTTATTGGGTGTTTTTGATGGTCATCGTATGGGTGGTGTGAGATTCAAGCTGGGTGAAGATGAACCCTTTATGAATAATCAAAGGAAGATGGCAACACCTCCGTGGACTTCGCTGCGTGAACTTGAGCATGCCAGTTTGCAATTAGAACGCGATGATGCCATGAATGACCCGGAATATGCCCATTGGTTAAATGTGCTGATTGATCCAGGATCTTCATTAGGAGGGGCAAGGCCCAAAGCGAGTGTGATGGATGATAAAGGGCATTTGTGGATTGCAAAATTTCCAAGTTCGAGAGATGAAAAAAATGCGGGTGCTTGGGAAATGGTATTGAATGAATTGGCTAAAGCATGCGGTATACAAGTTCCAGAAGCGCGCTTGCAAAAATTCTCTGGCAAACATCATACATTTTTATCCAAACGATTCGATAGGGCCAATGACCACAGACGAATCCATTTTGCATCGGCAATGACTTTGTTGGGCCTACAAGATGGAGCGGATCATATTGAAGGTGTTGGATACCTCGATATAGTTGGTTTTATCGTGCAAAATTGTCCCGACGCGAAAGAAGATTTAGAACAATTATGGCGAAGACTGGCATTTAATATATTGGTATCGAATACAGACGACCATTTGCGTAACCATGGGTTTATTCTCGCTCACAACGGATGGCGTTTATCTCCAGCCTATGATATGAACCCTAACGAAATGGGTTATGGTTTGACATTGAATATTTCTGAAAATAACAATGATTTGGACATTTCAATAGCTCTAGAAACCGCTTACTTGTATCAATTGAAAAGGGACAGAGCAGAAAATATATTAAAGGAAATGTGTGAAAAGATTTCACGCTGGCGGACTGTTGCTAAGAAACTTGGAATTAGTAATAGCGAGATAGAGCAAACGAAGCGTGCGTTTAGATGGGTGGAGGTGATAGCAAAATACATATTTTTATAGTATTTATTGTATGATATATCACTCATTAAGACATTTTAATGCTCTTAATGAATGATATGTCATTCATTGTTTATTTATATTCAATTATAATTACTATATTCGTATGATAAATCATTCGTTAACATAAAATACACTCTATTATGTCTGATATATCATACAAAAACTGGCTATCCATGAGTGATGCGGCTTTATCCCAACAAATTGGTGCATTTGTAAAACACCAAAGGATGGAGCAGAACAGAACTCAGGATATGGTGGCATCAGCTGCCGGCATCAGCCGTTCTACACTCAGTTTGCTCGAAAGAGGTGAAACGGTTACGCTAGCAACCCTCATTCAGGTGCTTCGTGTATTGGACCAGTTACATGTTATGAATGCTTTTGAGATTCAACAGCGTATAAGTCCGCTTGCATTAGCAAAGGCTGAAAAGGCAAAACGAAAAAGAGCCAGGAATTCAAATCCTAACAATACAGAAGAATCAAACTGGTAAGTATGAATACAGCGTATGTTACAATATGGCTGTTGCCTGTGGTATTGACATGATGCCCTCCCAATTAATGGAAGAAAATGGGCGGGCACATTTTATGACCAAGAGATTTGACCGTGAAGGAGGCGCCACCAAACATCACATACAAACCTTTTGTGCGATGAAGCATTTTGATTACAATCAAATTACCAGTTTTAGCTATGAGCAACTTTTTCAAACGATGAGAGAACTAAAATTGTCTTATGCTGATGCTGAGCAATTGTTTCGCAGAATGGTATTTAATGTAGTGGCTCGAAATTGCGATGATCATACCAAAAACTTTGCTTTCCGTTTGAAGAAGGACGGAAAGTGGGAATTATCACCTGCTTATGATATTTGCCATGCCTATCAACCCAATCACCAGTGGGTGAGCCAGCACGTATTGAGTGTAAATGGTAAAAGAACTAATATAACAAGGGATGACTTGCTCGCAGTAGGTAAATCCATAAAAAACAAAAAGGCCGCTGAAACAATTGATGAAATAAGTGATACGGTAAGCAAATGGAAAATATTTGCGAATGAAGTAACGGTATTACCTACGCTGAGAGATGAAATAAATGAAACATTAATCAAGCTATAATTATGCTTTGTCAAGTAAAAGAAATGCCATCCAAGAAATCGGCATTCAGCAAATAAATAGCCCAATTTCACACGCCTTCGGCTTTGGGGGAAGTCTCAGAACGCCATATTAAGATAATACTCCTTAATTGCTGAACCAGAAACTTTGCTCTAACGAGCTAATATTTTGTGCCGGCCAATGCAGCATTTTATTTCAAAAAATTTGTTTTATATTCATCGCTAGAATAGTGAACATATGAATCCACCTGTTAGCTCAATAACCCGCAAAGCATTCCTCTTACACTATGGGATTGGTGAAATAGAAAAACACCACATAGGATCGGATTTGGGTCTGGTTAAAGCATTTCTTACTTCCGTTGAGGGTGGCTGTTTCACGGATGAAGAAATAGTCGATATTTCTAGCAATCAATTAGACAAAGCTGACCTAATAGCTGCTATTGATTCGGTGGATTACTCTTTCATCTATTTTGCAGGTCACTCACATTTTGAGCAACGGTTAATCTATATCCCGTTAAAAAATGAACAATTTATAAAAGAATCTGAACTTGTGCGATCCGGAAAAAAGCAATGGATTTTTTTAGATACGTGCAGGTCAAATGACATACCTCCCAAATCAACAGAATTCCTTATTGCAAATAATTTCAGTCGATTTTCAATTCCCTTTGAGGAAGCAAAAATGAATTGGTTGAATCATATTGCCGAATTAAATCCATTCTATTTAATCTGTTATACAACCGAGCTTGGAGGTACTGCCTACAGTAATGAGGGTGGGGGTTTTGGAACGCAGTTGTTTTTTAGCATAATGCATGAGCAACTATTAAAATTGGGCAATACCAATTTGACATCTATTGCGGAGGA
>CAMBBZ010000126.1 GCA_945863965.1 Chitinophaga pinensis
AATATGAGTTTGTCTTTATTGAATCCATGCGACAGCAGTTTTTGTACCATTAAAAAAACAAAGTTTAATGCGGTAAATAATACGCCTGTGAGTTTAACGAGCAATAAAGGCAGTATGTATTACGATGGTAAATTTGCTACTAATTTATCACCTTCAATGAAGAATGTTGCCTTTTCACAATCGAATGATTGTGTGGATTGTAAAGAACCTGAACCTACTAAATTTAACGATACCACTATATGTGTTGATGGTTCTTCAACGTATTTTATCGGAGATTATGCATCATCGGTACTTTGGTCTGATGGAGATACATCGCATGTGAAACAAATAAAAATAGCGGGTATTTTTACCTTAAAACTCACAAATTCTTGTGGCGTTTATAGGGATACTTTCGAGCTAAAGACACTCCCTCCTTTAGTAAAAGCCCTAATGAGTAATGTGCAAATATGTGCCGGTGAAACGGTAAAAATCAATGCAAAACAATCGAGTAATGGAATGTATAATTATAATTGGAATGATGGATTCAATGGAGAGCAAAGAGATATTACACAACCTGGAACCTATATTTTAAAAACTTCTAGTATTTGCGGAAATCGCAGCGATACACTGATTATTTCGCTAAAATTAAGCATTAAACCAATTCAATTAAAAGATACCATATTTTGTTCTGTACCTAGTTTATTCACTCAAAAAATAAGAGATTATTTAGTTAATGTATTGTGGACTGACGGAGATACATCCCACATAAAAACATTTACCAGTACGGGAAAATATTACGTTAATTTATTTAATAGTTGCGGCGGATATACCGATTCGTTTGAGATTATAAAGGGCGAGTTACCGGTGAAGGTTTTAAAAGACAATGAATATTTTTGTCAAGGCTCATGGATCACGCTAAAAGGCCGACAGCCCTCAAAAGAAAAGTTTGATTATGAATGGGACAATGGAGTAAAAGGTCCAGAATTAGTAGCCAAAAACAAGTCAACCTTTACCCTAACCACTCGCAATGCATGTGGTTCCCGAACCGACTTGGTTAATGTTTACATGGCCAATTGCGATTGTGAAATTTGCATTCCCAATGCGTTCACCCCTGTTAATTCCGATGGAAGAAATGATGTATTTAAGCCGAGTTTAGATTGCAAGTATACAAATTGTTTGGTCAAAGAATCCTACATGCGCATCTACAATAAATGGGGTGAGAAATTACACGATGCTCCCGTTACCGAGGGCTGGGATGGTACTTTTATGGGAAGTCTAGTTCCGGAAGGGGAGTATATCTATTTGGTTCATATTGTTTTTGACAGCCAAGTTTACGGGAATAGAATCCAATCCAAATCAGGGGTTTTAACCCTATTGTCCGGAAAAAATTAGTAGAGACGCAATGCATTGCGTCTGTACCGTCGCGGCCACCGTTTTTCGTAGAGACGCAATGCATTGCGTCTTTACCGCCGCGGCCACCGTTTTTCATAGAGCCGCAATGCATTGCGTCTCCACCAATTCAAAAACCTGAACATTATACCATATCAATTGTTTTCTTTAACATTGCCCCCACGTTATGGTCGCGCCATTAAATCCCCAAAATCATTACGATTTAATATTCCTAGGAATGGGGGCCGCCAACGCGCTTTTGGCCATAAAACTCTTCGAGGCCGGGGCATTCAACGGTAAACGCGTTGCCTATATCGACCCGAGAACTCAAGATAAAGGCACCTTCCACAGCGATCAAACCTTCTGCTTCTGGGCCACCGAAGCCGAAATGCAGCAAATGGGACTCGCCCATTTGGTATCCGCATCCTGGAGCCAAGTTCGCGTAAACGGCATCCATACCCCCATCGCACCCTACCGCTATTATCACATTCGCAGCGAAGACCTTTTTCGCTTCACGGGGGAAGTCTTAGAACGCCATGGCGCCCATCATATCGGTGAGTCTGCACGCGATTTGGACCTTAAATCCTATCCACATTCCATTACCACCCATTCCGGTGAAACCTATACCGCATCCGATGTTTTTGATTCCCGACCGCCAGAATTCCTCCCGTGTCAATCCCATCAAACCCACCTGCATCAGTCCTTTTACGGTTGGGTAGTGGAAACCCCCGAACCTGTTTTCGATGCGGCCACGTTTACCATGATGGACTTTAATGTACCGCAAATGGGCGCCACCCAATTTATGTACGTGCTTCCTTTTGGAACCCGCACCGCATTGGTTGAGTTAACCCGTTTTGGATCCGAAATCATTCAAAAAGAAGAAGCCGAAGAGGGACTGCAACGCTATATCCAAGCCCATTTTGGACCTGTTAAAATTATCCGCGATGAACATGGGGTCATACCCATGAGTTCGGCCGCTTTGCCCGATTCTTATATGGGCCGACATGCCCTACGAACCGGGAGTCGCGCCGGTCGCATCAAACCTAGCACCGGTTATGCGTTCAAGGAAATGTGTTACGATGCCATCCGCATTGCAGAAAATTCCCACAAGGGACATTATTGGGGTTTTCATCGTGCAGAAGCCCATCAACGGGGTCGCTTTGCCTTCTACGATCGCTTGTTGTTGCAAGTCTTAAAACGGTGGCCCGAACAAGGCGCGCCCTTGTTTACCGCCTTATTCGAACGCATCAAAACCCCACGGGTCTTGCAATTTCTGGAAGAAAAAACCCAATTAACGCAGGAAGTTCCCATTTTAATGAGCCTACCCAAAAAACCCTTCCTTATAGCTGCGGCACGCGATATCAAAAGCCAATTGCAAGGGCGGGTCAAAACCCATACTTCGGTGGTTCTAGCTTTATTGGTCGGATTGTTATATGGGTTACAATTGGAACAAGCCGCTCAAGGATTATTACTAGTAGGCTTGATGGTGGTGGGTATTCCCCACGGCGCGTTAGATCATGTATTGGAGTCAAAAGGCACAAAAGCTAATTTTTCTTTGGCGTTTTTCGCAAAATATTTGGGTTTAATGGGACTTATGCTAGCCATTTGGCTCGTGTATGCGCCTTTGGGATTGGTCCTGTTTCTGTTATACTCGGCATGGCATTTTGGCGAGAGCGATTTCAAGGAAATGGGTTTGAAGGCCTCTGTTTTTTCCTTTTCTTGGGGAATTTACCTACTTGGGGCCGTATTAATCACGCATTTAACCGATTTGAACGTCTTTTTGCCGTTTTTCGGCGTGTCGGTCATTGCGGAATCGGTTGACATTTTAGGCTTTGCAGCAGCGGATTGGGTAGTCGGAATCTTGGGATTGCTCCTTATGATTTTTTCTTACCTCTATCCCTTGTATTCGGGTTTGCGCAAGGTATTATGGATTTTGCTCATAGGATATTTCTTGCCCTTACTGGTGGCCTTTGGCCTGTATTTTGTGGGTCACCACAGCCTTAACGGTTGGAAACATTTGCGTGAGGGCTTGCAGTACAGCAATCGCGATTTATGGAAAACGGCATGGCCTTTTTCATTGGGGGCGTTTGCGTTGATTGGGGGATTTTTATGGATGTCGGATTCCGGCGTGACGGCTTACTGGGCCCAATTTTTTGTGTTCCTATCGTGTGTAAGCTTCCCCCATGTATGGGAAATGCGTAAGTTTTACGCGGCTGCATGAGGGTTTGTGATTGCTTTTATTCGATAACCAACGTTTCGGTTTGGGCATGTTTACCGGTCATCACCACCTGGTAAAGTCCCGTGTTTAGGGGTAGTTTCAGCGTGGTGGTTTCGGTGATTGTGGTTGAAAATTGCAGCTGTGCGTGTACGTTATAAATGCGAATTTCAACCGATTTTTGGTCGTTGGGTAATTGGAAGGTACAGGTTCCGGTGCTGGGATTTGGAAAAAATCGGATTGGGCTTATGTGTGTTTTTGGGGTGTTCAGTCGCACATTATCGAGTAGCATCGGATAGAAGAATTCGGCGATTTCTTTTACGGCAATTTTGAAATCTTTTCCATTATTACCGAAACCAGGCCATGCATGTCCGCCGGTTTCTAAAATCATCGTATCGTAATGTATATTCACCGTATCCAAGCGTGGGTAAATTTTACCGGTTCCACAAAGGGTAACTACCCGCTTATCGTTCAATCCTGGGGCGCAATTATAGAGTACGGTTCCATCGTCTTTGGCGTGTGCGAGGTAGGCGGGCACGTCGCCGGTACTGGCATAGGACGTTTTGAAAAGGGCGCCTGCCAAGCTGAAAATGCCATTTACTTTATGGCTATAGCCGTTGTTTCCGGCATCGCCGTTTAAGGTTTTGATGCCGCTTTTCAGGATGGTTTGGAGTTCCTTGTCGAGCTCGGCGGTATCGGTTACCCAAGCGGTATGCAGTGCGGCGACTCCGCCGGCAGAGTAGCCCCCAATGAATACGGCATTGCTATCAATTTTATAGGTATTGGTGGTGGCGGCGTCTTTAGAAAAGTAGCGGATGGCGGATTTTATATCTGCCATGGTTTTAAATACGGCATCGAGTTGAACGGATCTGTTGGCAATGAACAATAGGGGATTGGCTAAGCGGTAGTTGACAGAAACGGCAACGTATCCCTTTTTGGCGAACTGGGTGCAAAAATCGATACAATCGAGGGTGGCTTTGTCGCCGGCATAAAACGCACCGCCATGAATATAAATTAAAAGGGGCCTCTTGGTATGGGTATCTCCCTGGGGCTGATAGATGTCCATTTTGTGAAAAGCATCGTTGAAAACATCCGAATAGTTAACCGTATTGGTGCTTACGGAGTTGTAAATGGGGTCAATATAAGGGGTGTTTTGGGCGTTTACATAAAGTATTGAAAACAGAGACAATACAAAACTTGTTAATTTTAAATTAATCATTTTGCAATATAGTATTTTTCAAAATATTTTTAAACCGTTGCCGATAGTATAGGCGATTTTTTTCTAGGATTTTACTTTTTTGTAGTTTTTCAATTGGTTGTTATTGATGGTTTTAATTGAATTCATGACCTATTTAAGCTTGAACACGCTATTTACCCGGTAGAGGTTCTTAACCATTATGTGCGGTAGGAATAAGTGTATTTTTTAATCAGTTATCCCTTAATTTGCAGGTATGCGCAGGTGTTTTTTTTTCTTGGGAATTTTTCTGTTGGGGATTTGTGAAGTACGTGCACAGGC
>CAMBBZ010000127.1 GCA_945863965.1 Chitinophaga pinensis
AACCGCAGCACTTGGTCGTGCACGTCATTCGCCATCGTGATCACATAATCGGCATCTAGGATATCGCCAAAGGTTAGTTGTCGGCTTATACTCGTTACATCCACCCCGTGTTCATGGGCGTTGGCGCGGGTTCTGGGATCGGCATTCTCCCCGTTATGAAATCCATTGGTTCCACAAGAGTCAATAAAGAAATCGGCGTCGCGGCCTGCTTTATTCGCGTGTTCTTTCAATAGGGCCTCGGCCAGTGGAGAGCGACAAATATTTCCCAAACAAACAAAAACGATGCGTTTCATACTGCAAACCTAATGAATTGAAGGATTTCCATCCCTATTAAAACCGCAATTGGGACGATTGTATTGGATATAAACTGGATTTGTTTTGCGAAAAATGCAAAAAATCAATCGAAAACTATTTGTATTAAAAGCAATTGTGAGCCGCCGTTGTCGTTATCGACGGTGCCATAAAAAAGGCGTTTTTTAGCGTTTGATTCAAGGTCGATACTCAGGCTTTCTAATTTCGTTTTTTGGGTAACGCCTGGCACTTCCGGAACGGGCATCGGCGTTCGGTTGATTTCCCCCGAGAGCAGGGAAATTTCCCCAATGAAGGAACCTAATATTTCGCCGTCGCGTATGGGATCGTCGGTAATTTCTACCGAGCTTGAAAACCAAATACTGTGTCGCGATGAATCGTAGGTAGCGCCCGAAAATCCGGAGGGCTGGCCTTGGATTTGGGGCAGTGTATAGGTTTTTATTTGGATGTTTTTATCGTGGGGAATGCTGCCAATTTCGAGGTATCGGAACCAATCGCGCAGCGGTATTCGGATGAGGGTGGCGGGCAGTCGGTTGAGTAAATAGAGGGCGCCTTCTTGGGAATAATCGATGCAGGCGCCTTCGATATTCCATTTTTCGGGGGAAATCTGAGAACGGCGTTGCAGCACTTCGTACAGGGGACCGAGGTTGATTTTATAGGCGTTGGCGGTTGGATTGTGCTCTTGGATGGGCAGATTCCAAAAGATGCCAGAATCGCGTTGCGGTTGCTTAGAGCCCGAGCCAAAAGCCCAGATAAAATCGCCGAGGAAGGGGTGTCGGTAATGAGCCATGGCTTCAAAATCGAGCTTCGTTTTTTTATTTACACGGGTATGGATTCCGCCCTTGGTTTCGCGGAAATAGGGTAGGACGATTTGTTGACTTTGGTGGATGTTTGTATCGTTTAAGGGCAAGGGAATTTGCAATAAAGTAGCGGCGTCGTCGCCTAGTATCCACCAGGTATTATCGCGTTTTACGCCGGCCGAAGCGGAGGGGTATTCAATGGTAAAGCGATGGATAATATTTATAGAAGCAGGGTTTGGGAGTTGGGCGTTTGAGGCTTTGGGTTGGGCGTTTGAAAGTTTGGGGTTTGGGGCGTAGCAGCTTTGGCCTAAAAGGAGGATGAGGGAAACGTATAATATGAGTTTTGGTTTTAACACAGATCTTCAAAAAAAGGCAATGATTTGTAAAGAATGCAAAAAATAGGATTAAAATTGTGTGATGATTGGCGCGGTTCGTAAAAAAGAGAATTTACACATTGTTTTATGGTTGTTGAAAGACTTTGGGTGG
This sequence comes from Chitinophaga pinensis, assembly GCA_945863965.1. Classification (GTDB taxonomy): domain Bacteria; phylum Bacteroidota; class Bacteroidia; order NS11-12g; family UBA955; genus VMCP01. Next base: position 1,596 of record CAMBBZ010000127.1, read on the forward strand.
ATCATGAATTTCCAGGTTTTGGCCTTGGTAATGGCGGTGCCGACCTTGTTTTTAGCCGGACAATTGTGCTGGATGACCCGCGGAGATAAGTCTGAGTTGCACCACAATGTAGCGGTATTGTGCTGGATAACGGCAAATGTGGTTTGGATGTCGGGCGAGTTCTTCTATAACGACGGCATCCGACATTTGGCTGCACCCTTTTTCGTGCTGGGCTTGTTGATTTTGGCGAAATTCTATTTGATTTCGTATATAAGCACTGCTCGGAAGAAGGACTAGTCCTTTTGTTTATCGAGGTTCACCGTTGCCATCATTTGTTTGAGGGTGCGGTGCATACCTTCTGGGGATCCGTCGAGGAAGATTACGTTACCGGTGCCGTCTTGGGCGAAGTTTTTGATGGCTTCTGTCCACATGGTGAAGAGCAAATAGCTTTCATCGAGGTTGGCGGTTTTCATTTCGTTGGCGGCTTCAGACATACCGCGTGCTACTTCTTTGCGGAACAGGGCAATACCTTCTCCGCGCATTTGGGCGGCAATTTTTTCGGCTTGAGCGGCAATTTGGATGGCGTTACCGTCGGCTTCGGCTGCTTTGGTTTTAGTAATAAGTAGGGCTTGGCCTTCGTTTTCAGCGGCTGCTTTTAGGTTGCTTGACGCCACAACCTGTGCCATAGATTTGGTAATAACTTCATCGAAGGTGATGTCGTTGAGGGCTAAATCGTGCAAATTATAACCCCATGCTTCGAGGGTATGGTCTATGGAAACTTTAACCGATTCAACGATTTCACTTCTAAGGGCGAGAATTTCAGATTGACGTTTGGTGGCTACGAATCCGCGAACACTGCCTTCAATGGTGCGGGTGAGGGCGGTCATAAAGTCCTTGTCGTTAAAGAATTTGAACGCCACGCTTTTGATGGTTTCTTCGTTGGCATCGGAAACGGAGAAGAGCAACATGGTTCGGAAATACACGTTGGCTTGGTCCATGGTAATGGCTTGAAAATCGAGCTCGATGGAGCGATTTTGAATCGAAATTCGGCGGTGTACGGATTCTATTAAGGGAATTTTGAAGTTAAGTCCGGGCGACATAATCCGGCGGTACTTACCGAATATGGTTATAACGCCAATAGTTCCTTGGGCAACGGTAACAACAGAACCTAGGAGGGCTAAAATAGCTAGGGCAATAAAGGCGAAATTTTCGAGGTAGATCATGGTTAGTCAAATATAGGGGTAAATTCAAGAAAATCACCTCTTCATTTAACGATAATTATGGGTAGTTCAAACCCATTAATGCAGGCTTAGCGGTTGAACTTTCGCTTTTTCATCACTATTGATTCAAGTGAAAATAAACTGAAAATGTCAGAATTTAAAGCAATTTTGGTGTTTTGTCTGCCCTATTTCTTGCTATTGAAGAAATTCAACAGTGCCAAGATGGTAGGAGGCCACAAGCCAATAAAGATGGCTTTGTCGGAATCTTTCAATACAATATAAATGTATTCACTGTAAAATATGATAACGACGCAAGTGGTTAAAATAAGGATTTCGACTAATGATAATTTTTTCATGGGGTTTGACTACAAAGGGGTTGTGTTGAAAGGATGGAGGTGTATAATCGATTAAGATGGATCGGTTGGTTTGATGGATTCAATCAGACTGTTTTTTAATGCTGCGGGAAATTGAATGCCGTTGGATTCCATTTCATGGATGGCTAAAGAAACAGCAAGAGATAATTCCAATTTGCTGCTTGAAGAAAGGTTCGGGTTTTTAAGCAAGGTGGAAAGCAAGTTTTGAAGGTTTTGATCTGAATTTTCCTTGAAATCAACGTTGGATATCGGTGTGGTAGCTGATGCTTCAACGACTGGTATATGGGTTGAAATGGGAGTTTTATTTTCCGTAACCGTTTTGACTGATTGAGCTTGTTGGGATTCGGGGCGGAATACATCGCCACTATTTGATTGCAACTTGTGTGCGTAAAAAACAGGTCCTAAGATAAAAATGATGAAGAGGGTGCTGATAATGACCGTTAGAACGATGATTTCTATATTTTCCATGAAGTAAATAGTTGGGATTTGGTTAAAAATGTTACCGAATTTAGGCAGTGCAAAGTTAGGCTTTATAATCGGGCATCCTTGCTTTTATTTCTTGTTTTGGGATTTATGCCGAATATATGGCGCGGTTCTAAACGGTGCTTTTCTTAACGGTATCTCCTGGTAACGATATTTCACCCACGTGAAACTCGCGCATGTAAATTTTTATCAGTAGGATAAACAAACTGATGAGGATTGGACCAAATACCAGTCCTATAAACCCGAAAATATTCACCCCGATAATCACCCCAAAAATGGTAATCAGTGGGTGGGCATCGCCCCATTTATTCTGAATATACAATCGCACCAAATTGTCTACGGTACCCAAAACCGCAATGCCAAAAATCAACACAACCCAAGCTTGCGATTCTTGTCCGGCCGCATACTGCATCAATGCCAATGGAACATAGGAAATGGCGGCACCAACAAAGGGTATAATAGACGCGATGGCCGTTGCACAAAACCAAAATAGCAGGTGGTCGATTCCTAAAATTGCATAGCAAACCAAAGCCAGAATACCTTGCACCACCGCGCTGGCAGGTATACCCGCTGCATTAGACACCACCAATGAATGCAATTCTTTACCAATGAGGCCGATGTGATTGTCTTTCAAGGGCAAATAGGTATAAAACCACGCCTCTAATTCGCGCTGATTGAGAAGCATAAAATACAACACAAAATACATCACAGCCACGGTGGCTAAGGAATTGGCAATCACCCCAACCATGGAGGTGGCCGCATTGGTAAAAAACACAGTGGCTTGCTTGAGGGTATCGGGGGTGAGAATTTCAAAGCCAAACCGTTGTTCTTGTTCTGCGATAAATACATTGATGGATTGGAGCACTTCTTGGCTGTGCGATGCCACATCGGTTAATCGAGCGGTAACTTCTCCAACAATTAATCCGGAAGGAACCACAATGAGAAAAAAACTTGCGAATAACAACAAGATGGTGGCTTTGCGTTTCCCCCATTTATATCTTTTTTCAAGGTATGTTTTGGGTTTAGTCAAGAAAAAATAGAGGGTAAGGGCGCCTAGGAATCCCGACAAAAATCCAGAAAGTTCCGAGGCGATATAAAGTCCAAACACGACCAACAGGAGAAGGAAGCTGTTTTGTCGGAGGTTTGATTTTTGCATATACAAAGTAACGGAAAAAACCGGGGCCACCATAATTGCTATTACAAGGTGGTTGTTTAAACGGATGTTGGGATGGGTGGTGTTCTTATTGAAAAGAGAAATGGTGGTGGTGCTTTGGTGAGGAATGATTGGGGAAATTATATGATGACTATTAATCCGTATTGATCGTAGCCCTTGAACTAGTATTCTTTTCCTCAATAATCAATTTTCCAGCTTTGTCATGTGAATTGCCTTTAAGGCATAGGATTGGAAATCCTTGGTTCCATGTT
>CAMBBZ010000128.1 GCA_945863965.1 Chitinophaga pinensis
CAAAATCTTCGAAAGATGGGTTTTGAAGTCAATGTTGAAGCGGGAGCCGGTTTAGGCGCTCATTACAGCGATGCGGTATATTCCGAAGCAGGAGCCCAAGTGCTTTCCCGCGCCGACGTATTCGCCTCCGACGTGATGGTGCAGGTGAATATTCCCGATGCAAACACAATAGGTGAACTTCCCCAAGGAAAAATATGGATTTCAAGTATTTACCACCGCAATAACGCCGATTTAGTGGCGGCCTTGAATGAAAAGCAAACTACCGTATTGTCTTTAGACGCGGTTCCGCGTATTTCAAGGGCGCAAAGCATGGATATTTTGAGTTCTCAAGCCAACTTAGCGGGTTACCGCGCGGTTATCGAAGGCGCCTACCATTTAGATCGGATATTTCCTTTGTTAATGACAGCTGCCGGAACCGTTACGCCCTCTAAAGTGCTTATTTTTGGTGTCGGCGTTGCCGGTTTACAAGCCATCGCTACCGCCAAACGTTTGGGTGCCGTAGTAGAAGCAACCGATGTGCGTCCCGAAACTAAAGAGCAAGTAGAGAGTTTGGGCGGTAAATTTATTGAAGTAAAAGGCGTAGAGGTAGGTTCCGAAGGCGGTTACGCCAAAGAAGCATCCGAAGAATATAGAAAAGCCCAGCGTGAGGCCGTGAATTTGTCATTGGCCAAAAGCGATTTAGTGATTACTACGGCTTTGGTGCCCGGACGCAAAGCGCCGGTTTTGATTGACGATGAACAATTGGCACTCATGAAAAACGGCAGCGTTATTATTGATATGGCCGCGGAACAAGGGGGCAATTGCAGTCAAAGCATCGCCGGTGAAATCAATATCGTTAATGGCGTTAAAATTGTGGGTTCTGTAAATATGCCCGCAGCTGTTTCTGGAAATGCCAGCGATTTATTCGCTCGTAATATTTGGGAACTCTTGAAACTTATCGGTCCTAAAGGCACTATCGCGCTCGACGAAGCCGACGAAATTGTGGCCGGTTGCTTAATCGCGCACCAAGGTAAAATTCTTAAAACAGACGCTTAATAATCCGTAAAAAAATGAACACCGTTATACAATTTATTGGTGAAAATATCACCTATTTTTATCTCATCATTTTGATGATTTTTGTGGGCATTGAGCTCATAGGTCATGTCCCCAGTGTATTGCATACGCCCTTAATGAGCGGTGCCAATGCCATTCACGGGGTTGTGGTAATTGGAGCTATTATAGTTTTAGGGCATGCCGAATCAACCGATTACTTTTCTCTCGTAATTGGTTTTGTGGGCGTGTTTGTAGGAACGTTGAATGTGATCGGAGGTTTTGTTGTGACCGATCGTATGTTGGAAATGTTTAAAAAGAAACCCAAAAAATAAGCCATGAATTATCTACAAGAAATTGCCTATTTAATAGGTTCAGTGGGCTTTGTAATTGGCCTTAAAATGATGGGAACGGCCGATTCGGCGCGTAAAGGAAACCTCGTGGCCGCGTTTGGTATGGCAGTAGCGGTATTGGCGACACTATTCTTAAATGAAACCGGTTTTCACGTAATTGGAAACTTAGGATATATAATGGGCGCCATTGTACTTGGCACCGTGGTAGGTACCCTTATGGCTAAGCGCGTACAAATGACCGCTATGCCTGAAATGGTTTCTTTATTCAACGGTATGGGTGGTTTGGCCGCGGCGTTGATCTCGATTATTGAATGGACGCACTTACAACACACGGGAGAAACCGTTGGATTGGGATTGTTCGTGCCTATCGTGGCTGGTTTAATCATTGGTACCGTCTCTTTTATCGGGAGTATGGTCGCTTGGGGTAAATTGAATGGCAAATTGGGCGATTTTCGCTTTCCAGCCCAACAATATATCAATGCTTTAGTGTTGGCGCTGATTTTTGTAGCGGCTTATTTGACCTTTAACGGTATCGGCAGCGATCGTATGATGTGGTTTTATATCACAATGGTAATTGCCATCGTTTACGGATTGTTGTTCGTGTTCCCCATTGGTGGAGCCGATATGCCGGTAGTAATTTCTTTATTGAACTCGTTCACCGGTGTGGCTGCGGCTTGCGGTGGTTTCTTATACGATAATAATGTCATGTTAATGGGCGGGGTATTGGTCGGTTCTGCCGGTACCATCCTTACGGTTGTGATGACCAAAGCCATGAATCGATCGCTTACAAACGTACTTATTGGTATGGTGGGAAGCAATTCGAACGGCGGCGGTGCAGCAGCAGGTGCTGGAGGCAGTGTGCGCGAAGTGCAGGCTACGGATGTGGCTATCATGATGAAATATGCCCAAAAAGTAATCATCGTGCCCGGTTACGGTTTGGCCGTTGCTCAAGCCCAGCACGTGTGTCACGAGTTGGAATTATTACTGGAAAATGAAGGCGTAGATGTTAAATATGCCATTCACCCGGTAGCAGGTCGTATGCCCGGTCATATGAACGTTTTATTGGCAGAAAGTAGTGTTTCTTATGACAAACTCATAGAAATGGAAGACATCAATCCTGAATTCAATACCACCGATGTGGTGTTGGTTGTAGGGGCCAACGACGTCGTAAATCCCGCCGCTAAAACCGATACAACCAGTCCAATATATGGAATGCCCATCTTAGACGTCGATAACGCCAAACAGATTGTAGTGCTAAAACGCAGTATGAAATCGGGTTATGCCGGTATCGACAATGCGTTGTTTTACGATCCTAAGTGTGGCATGCTCTTTGGCGATGCCAAAGAGAGTATCAGTAAATTGGTATCAGAAGTTAAGGCCCTTTAATTAAGGGCCTCAGAACTATACCGTTCGTCGAGTAATTCTTGAATGTGCGACCACTCCCCAAGGGGTTCGTAACACTGATTACCGGAACATAAATAAAATCCATTTGGGGTTTCAGGTGACAATTTAAGCCAAGGAATTTGGGTGTCTTCGCGCATGTTCATTACGTGCAACCAAGAGGGCCACTGCGCCATTTCTTTTGCATTTGGCACGGGTAAGGCGCCCTTTATACCAATATGCGCATTTCCACAAGTTTGCAAGGCATGTAAGCGCGCCCATCCACTGTACCAGCTTGGATATTTTTCTATTTGTTGGGAAGCCTTCTCCAACAATTGTAAGAATAAATCGCGGTATTGCGGTTCGGCAAAATGCGAGAACAGCGCTTCCAAAACCTGAGCCATCATGGAGTTCGAACTTGGGATTACATCATCGGTGTAATCTGACTTTCGCAAGAGTAACGCTTCGGCCGAATGTCCGGTAAACTGAAAGGTTTTTAAATTGGGATCGTAAAACAACTCGATGGCCTTATCGCCTAAGGTTTTGGCAAACAGCGCGTATCGATCTTCTTGGGTGGCCTTAAACAACTGTAAATAGCCCAGAGCGCAGGCCGCATAATCTTCCAAAAACCCTTCGTTATAGGTGCTGCCTTTGGCATGTATGCGGAATAATTGATTGTCTTTCCAGAGGTTGTTTTGAATCCAATTTCCCAAGTGTTGGGCTTCTTCTAAGATTACGGTCGCATTTTCATCTTCTGCCGATACGTATAGATATAGGTTACTGATGCCCGAGAGCATAAGTCCGTTCCACGCGGCAATAATTTTATAATCGAGTGCCGGTCTGTTCCGCGATTCCTGAGCCGTGAATAACTTCCCCAGAACCGAATTTTTTAATTCGTGATAGGTTTGAGCAGAGATATTTAGGGTTTCTAGGACCTGTAAAGGGGCTTTAGCACTGTGAATAATATTCAAATCATGTTCCCAATTTCCGGCTTCTTGGATGCCAGAATAGGCTTGGAGCCAATCAAATTCTTCGGCGTTTAAAACGTGTTTAAGTTCGGCTTGGGTGAACGTATAAAAGCGGCCTTCGATTCCATCGCTATCGGCATCGAGTCCAGAATAATACCCGCCCTTTGGATCGCGCAATTCGCGGTGGCAAAAGGACCACGTTTTATAGGCGATTTCTTTGAAGATGTCGGCTTGACTCCACGCGAAGGCCCTGGTGTATAAGGATAACAGTTGGGCGTTGTCGTATAGCATTTTTTCAAAATGCGGAGCAAACCAATACGCATCGGTGCTATATCGGTAAAAGCCACCTCGAACGGTATCGAAGATACCCCCATTGCCCATTTTGAGTAAGCTCAATTGGATATAGTCTTTTGCCGCAGGATCGCCGGTGCACAAATGATAATCTAAGGCATATTCAAATTGTATGGGTACCATAAATTTGGGGGCTCGTTTTTTGGCGCCTTCTTCCCAATCGATATCTTTTGCGTATTCTGCAAAAATTTCGGTCATGGATTTTCGCGAAAATTGCAAATCACCCGCTGCCGGTTGGGCATTCATTTTTTGTAGTTCGGTCATAAACTTTTCGGCATACTCCGCAAAGGAATCGGGACTGCTTTGGTATTGCGTGCTGAGTTGTAATATGATTTGTTGCCATTGGGGTTTAGGGAAATAGGTGCCGGCATAAATGGGCCTTCCATCGGGCAAACAAATTACGTTCAAGGGCCAACCGCCTTTTCCGGTCATGAGTTGACAGGCATCCATATACACCATGTCGATATCGGGTCGCTCTTCTCGGTCTACCTTAATATTGACCAAGGTTAAATTCATTATTTCGGCCGTTTCATGGTCTTCGAAACTTTCTCGTTCCATTACGTGACACCAATGGCAGGTGGCATAACCGATACTCACAAGCACCAATTTATTTTTTTCTCTGGCGGTATTCCAAATATCCTCCGACCATTGGTTCCATGCTACGGGATTGTGGGCATGTTGCAATAAATAGGGACTCTTGGCGCGTATGAGATTATTGGGAGGATTTTGGGAATTGCTCATGTAGATTGTACTTTAGTGAGGTGAATTTCAAAGGTCGTGTTTCTCGGGTGTTTTTACGATGGATTTTGGGGTGTTTTTTATTGGGTTGGTCTAATTTTAGTTACAGTCAATCC
>CAMBBZ010000129.1 GCA_945863965.1 Chitinophaga pinensis
ATCGGGAGCTCCATCTACGCCTGAGTAACCCATTTCGGCATGGTCTTGGATGGGTTGGGTGGTTTGTAACTCCAAAGAAGCGGCTCTTTCATTCCAAAAGAATTTGGCCTCGCGAGCAAAACGCGCATTAATCAAGCGCATCGAATGACGGCCTGTTAATCCGTTAACCCCTTTACTCTGAATAGCGGTATCGCTGAAAGCAAATTCTTGTTGGTGGCAAGAGGCACAAGCCAAGGTGCCATTGGTGCTCAGGGCTTTGTCATAGAATAAAACCCTACCAAGCGTTGCTTTTTTATCATCGCTTACCGGTCCGTTATTGGCGTTGATATACCCGGGTATCGCTTGATTTGCATAGTTTTCGGGGGAATTTATATTGATATTGTTTCCAAAAACGCGCTTGATGGCGGCATCGCTGAATACGGTATTATTTTGGTCATTGGTGTTTTTAGCACAATGGTATCCATTGATCAAAGTGAAAAAAAACATCAGAGATAAAAGGATGGTTTTGAGGGGTTTTAGGTTCATAACGTGGTAGGTAAGACGACGAATCTCGATATAAGTTGTGATTTTTACTAAAAATTGTCGTGTTTATTTCTAGACGCAACCGCAAGCATTACCAAAAATTGGTTAATCTTGAACTTTAATTCATGCCCCAATTTTCCATTAAAAATCCGGTTTTATTAATCATTGCAGCCGTGTTCGGGCTCTTATTACTTTGGCCCGTATTGCACAATTTAAGCAGCGAAAACGATTTCGATTTATTCGTTATGACCGCGCAACGCTGGAAATTGCACGAACCGGTATATGAAAATGCCATAATTCACGGCAGGTATTTCTACTATTCTCCCTTGTTTTTGACCTTGTTGCAACCCTTTTTATGGCTCCACGAGGTTCAAACCGATGCCGCTTCTATGTTTGGAGGCTACCGATGGTCCTTTATAAGTGCGAAAGCCGCATGGTCGGTGTTTAACCTATACATAGTGTGGTATTTTATAAAAGAACTGCAGCAGCGCTTTCGATTTGAGTCGCAAAGTGCCCAGAATTGGTTTTGGGGACTCGCGGTATTTTTTGGCTACCGGTGGATTTTCTTGAACCTGTGGCACAGTCAGCTCACCTTATTTTTGTTATGGGCCCTATACCATTCGGCTTTGCCCAAGCGGGAGAACATGTATGCCCAATGGTGGTCCTTAATGGTGGGAATGAATGTAAAAATCGTGCCTGGATTTTGGCTATTGAAAATGGGGATTGACAAAAAATGGGAAGACATTGCATGGGTTTTGGCTGGATTTATATTGCTGTTGTTTATACCCGTATTCTTCTTTCCGTTCGACTATGTGATACAGGAAACCCTCGAATGGTTACAGCGCATCAATCCGTTAAAGTCGCAGCATGTAATGACTTTGGGGGAAGGCGGATTCATTGATATTGGATCTTTAATTGTAAAGTATTTCACTTCGGCGAAACTGGAGAACGAGCCCACAGTGGCTATAGCCAATTGGGGTGTTCAAGGTGTTTTTTGGGCTTCCCAAGTGATGCGTTTATTAATTCTCGGGGGAATTTTATTTCTTTGGTATGCCATCCGTAAATCCAGGGCATACGAGCCCAATTTTCTCATTTTTGCGCTCTTTTCTATGGGAATCCCCTTGATATTCCCACATCAGCGCGACTATTCGCTGGCGTTATTATTGCCGGCTATTGTGTACTTCATTTACGTATATGTTGCCGAACTGTATTGGATGAACGCAGTTTTGTCGGCTCTGATATTTGTGAGTTTGGTGCTGATGGGCAATGTGATGTTTTTCGAGATGTTTTCGTATGATCTGCGGGTATGGATTATTGGGGTGCGCCTGCAGGGCTTGGGGGCTTTGTTGTTTTTTATGTGTTTTGGCGGTTTTGTGTGGGATTACTGCAGGGATTCGGTGCGGGATTGAGGCTTAGGCGTTATTAGGTTCAGCTGCTCAAAATAAAAAATAATTTTGTCCTTTTGAAGTTGTTCGTAAATGCGAGTATTATTGCATAAATAAATGTATAAATATACCCCATATGGCAACAAATTTTAACGAATCTCAACAAGCCTACCGCCTTGAATTTCATGGTAAAGGATCAGAGTACTTTGCAATCATGATTGTAAACTGGTTGCTTATAGTTTTTACATTTGGTCTTTATTATCCTTGGGCAAGGGCCAAGCAATTGCGCTACATTTACGGACAAACATCGCTAAATCAAGAGCGATTTCATTTCTCTGGTACCGGTAAAGAAATGTTCCGTGGGTTTATCATGGTAGTCCTATTTTACATCGCTGTTTTATGTGTTTATTTTGCTATAATGGTTGGGTTTGAATCGCCGCTGTGGGCTATTTTATTTATTTACCTAGCTATTTTCTCTGTAATTCCTTTTGCGATTCATGGTTCTCTGCGGTATCGCTTGAGTCGAACTACCTATCGCGGAATAAGGTTTGGTTATAGAGGAGACAGAATGGAGCTGACAAAGATGTATTTTAAAGATCTGTTTTTAACGGTAATTACATTGGGTATTTACGGAGCTTGGTTTCAAGTTAATATTCGTCGATATACCCATGAGAACATGCGTTTTGGTGAAGTTGAATTTAGTAACGATGCAAAGGGGTTTGACTATTTTGTCATGAATTTAAAAGGGTACCTTTTGTCAATTATTACCTTGGGCATATACATTTTCTGGTGGCAGCGCGATATGTTTGAGTTTTACATCAACCATATGAAATTATCCAAAGGAGATCAGAAAATAAATTATAAATCTACTGCGACAGGCGGCGGTTTCTTCAAACTCCAAATAGTAAATATACTTATTGTTGCCTTTACATTTGGGTTTGGTATCGCATGGGTTGAAATGCGCAATCAAAAATTTATTTGTGATAATATTCTTATGGACGGTGATATCGATCTAGCGGCATTAAGCCAAACCGAACAAGAGTATAAGGATGCTACAGGCGAAGATGCCGCCGATTTCCTAGATATAGATGTAATGTAATGATGAACGGCTCTTTGGAAGCTGTTTACTTCAACGGCGAATCGTCTTCGTCTAAGAGTGTAACCTTAAGCATCGATTCCGATACTAGAGAATTAAGATTACACTCTGATGGAGAGATACCCGTTATCTGGAATCTAGACCATTTAATCGTTGATCGTTACGGTAACATACTTGAGATTAGAAATAAGCAATGGGATGGTGCCCTAATTAGAGTCGATGATGCATACAGTTCCAAAGAGATTTATCAGTTATTAAAACGAAAAGGACGCATTGATTTACATACTCGGTTATTAGATTTAGGCATCTTAAAAATTGTTGGTGTTGCATTCCTTTTATTGGGATTGTTCGTAGGAGCATATTTTTACCTTCTTCCTCCTCTTGCTGAACGAGCCGCCATGTTGCTGCCTGAAAGTGTGGATGATGAAATGGGCGATTTGTTTGAATCCGAAGTTTTAGGCCATTATAAGATTGACACTAAGAAGTCTGCCCTTTTGCAAGAATTTGTTTCGAAAATCGAGTTCAACAATTCAAAACCGCTTAAGGTTGTAGTCGTACAGTCAAATGAGGTAAATGCATTTGCATTGCCCAATGGAACGGTTGTGGTATTTAGTGAAATTATTGATAATATGAAGGGTTACGAGGAGCTTGCCGCGCTGCTGGCCCATGAAGTTTCGCATGTGAATAATCGACATTCTATAAAGATGATTTGCCGAAATCTTGCGGGTTATTTAACCGTTTCGTTGTTGTTCAGCGATGTGAATGGTGTGGTAGCCGTAATTGCAGAAAACGCGCAGCAATTGCATACGCTTTCTTATTCAAGGGCTAAAGAACAAGAAGCAGACGAACAGGGTATAGGAATATTATTTCAAAACAACATAAACCCGCATGGGGCCGTTATGCTTTTTGAGCAATTAGAAAGAGAAAGCAACGTGAATATTCCCAAAATCATTAGCTCACACCCATTGACTAAAGACCGTAAGAAGCACATGTTAGAAATTATTTCTGAAAGAAAGTTTAAAGTAACACATAATGTCAATCTGAAAAGCCTATTCAAACAATTAAAGAGGCATTAGAGTTCCCTAGCCGAATTGGAGACAAAAGTGTTACGGATCCCCTTAAAACGTATACGTAAGCTGGAACTGGTACAACCTCGGGGCTGACATGTCTGCTGGGCGACCCATGAAAATGCGTTGGGTTACGTTCCGCACCTGAATCATGAGGTCCAAATTTTCATTAACCGGCATCCCTGCGCGTAAATCGAAAATATGTCCATCGATTGCACCATTCCGGAACTGATTGTTTACCCCCATTATCACATTGTCTTCCAAAAAGATTCTATCTACATTCTCGAAACCACTCTCATAACGGTAGCTCAATCCCAACGTATATAGCTTAAATCGGTATTCCACATCGGCTCGTATGATATGCCGATTGCGATATTTCATAAACGGTGTTGGATCGCTCGCCAATTGCGCATAATTCAGTTGTGTTCCCCGAATAATAGCTGAGGTATCCGTTACCTTCGGTAGTGAGTAGGTATAGCCCATAAACCATCGGATCTGTTGCTTATAAAATTGAACGTCTCCGCCACTTTCTAATTCGAATCCTTGAATGCGGGCCGGACTTACATTAACGGATTTGAATCCGATGAGAGGAAAAGAGCCAGAAGGAGCCCAGTTGTTAAAGGTATACTCCATTAAATTTTGAACATCCAAACGGTAATAAGCCGCATCGAAATATCCAGAAAACGATCCCCAAGACTTACGCATTTTAAAGCCTTGCTTGATTCCCAGTTCTATATTTTGAGAGGTTTCAGGTTCTAAATCCGGATTGGGAAGCACCGAAACATTACCCGT
>CAMBBZ010000130.1 GCA_945863965.1 Chitinophaga pinensis
TTGGATGTAAATATTGACAAAAATAGCGCATAAAATGATCAACGTGCCGAGATAGAAGGTGAAATTAAGATCTTGATTTTCTTTAAAAACAAAGATTCCTAGAATAATGCCATAAACGGGTTCCAGATTTATGGTAAGATTGGAGGTAAAGGCACTGAGTTGTTTCAGGGCAATGGTGGCCAAGTAGAAGGTTAGGTTGGTACAAGCAATCGATAGCAGCAGCAGCCAAACCAAATCGAGGGCTCCATTTTGTAGGTTGTTCCAATCGAAACGATCGGGCTCAAACTGTGGTATTATACCGCGTTGTTCGGGGAAAAACAATACCAATATGACCGACAGGGTAACAGCGCCTGATAGCATTTCGATACTGCTGATGCTTAGGGGATGGGCGTGGGAGATGTATTTTTTATTGAGGGTGCTGAATAGAGCTGCAAAGGAAGCGCTCACGATACCCAAGCCAATAGCCCAAGAATAAGATAGGTCAGCTTGAGATTGTGTGGGTAGTGAAAAGCTGATTAAGGCAACGCCAACAACGACAATTAGGCCTGAGACGATTTCTTGTTTTTGGAAAGGCTTGCGGGTAATCCAAGGTTCGAATAGGGATGTAAAGAAAGAGGCCATTCCCAAACATGCAAGGGTGATGGAAACAGAATTACCCATTTTTATACTGCCGTAAAAGGTGATCCAGTGGGCGCTTACTACGATTCCGATAAGCCAGAGTTTGATAAGGGTTGTTTTTGGCGTTTGTTTTACATATTTCCAAACCGAGGGTATACAGAAGTATACGGCTGCGGTGATGAGCATGCGGTGGGCAACTAAAGGTAGGGAGCCATAGGATATGAGCTTGCCTAAAATAGCGGTAAAGCCCCATAAAAACACCGAAATGTGAATGTATAAATGCGCTCGTAAATAGGATATTTCTTTCACGGTATGGGTCCATTAAAAAACCAAGGCCGCGCAAAGTGCACGGCCAGGATGTTTGGTATGTAAAAGCGCGTAACAGTTGGCGTTATCCCTTGCGAGATAACATTACAAATATAAGAAAATTTCATAAAATTTTCAAATGCGCGTAAATATTATCAGTTGTATTTACCTTTATATTTCTGCTTAACTTCGGTTACGATGGTGCGTAGCTCTTGTTCTTTATCCTTGTTCATAACCAGCAATACATCGTCAGAATCAACGACTACAAGGTTATCGATTCCACTAATAACGGTTAATTTATTGCCATTGGCATAAACAAGATTATTAGTTGATTCTTGACAAAGTACATTTTTGCCAATGAGGGCATTATGGTTTGAATCTTTTGGGGAAACCTCCCACAAGCTTTTCCAGGTGCCTAAATCGCTCCAACCAAAATGTGAGGGCAACACAAAAACATCTTTGTCTTTTTCCATGATGCCATAATCGATGGAGATATTCGGACATTGGCTGTATGCGTCTTCTATTTTTTGGGGACTATCGACGTGCAAGTAATCGATTTCGCTAAATAGGGCATGTAATTCGGGAAGTTTGTCTTCAAAACGTTGGCAGATACTTTTTACACTCCAAGCGAATATGCCGGCGTTCCACAAAAACTCTTTGCTTTCGATGAAGTTCTTAGCAATTTCCTCGGTGGGTTTTTCGGTGAAGGTTTTCACGGGGTGAATGCCTTCTTGAGCGGCTTCTTTGGTAAATTGAATGTACCCATATCCGGTATCAGGTCGTGAGGGTTTTATCCCGAGGGTTACCAAACCGTCTTGGGAGGCGGCAAAATTTAATGCTTTTGTAGAAATGGCGGCAAAGTTGGGTTCGTCAGTAATAAGATGGTCTGAGGGGGCAACCATGCAAATGGCATTGGGATTTTTTTGTTTGAGATAATAACTGGCGAAGGCTATACAGGGGGCTGTGTTTTTGCCCATTGGTTCTTTTAGAATTTGTTCGTCGCTAATGCCGGGAATGTGTTCTTTGATTAAATCTGTGTAATCGGCATTGGCTACGATATAAATATTTTCTTCAGGAATAAAGTGGGCGAAGCGTTTGTAGGTTTGGGTTATAAGGGATTGTCCGGTGCCTAATATGTCCATGAACTGCTTAGGGAAGCTTTTCTTGCTTACGGGCCAAAAGCGGGTTCCGATACCCCCGGCCATAATGATGATATAGTGGTTTTTATTCATGGTTAATGTGTTTTAATACCTTGGTTTTATGCGCTTATCTTATTATGATATGATTCCTTCTTGGTACAAATCGTGCACGTGCACCATGCCTTTGTATAGGCCGTTTTCGGTTACAACAAGTTGGGTTATTTTATGTTCTTGCATGCGTTGTGCGGCCAAGGTAGCGAGTTCGTTTGCTTCAATTTGTTGTGGGTGTGGACTCATAATTCCTTCTGCGGTTAGGGCATTGAAATTATCGTGTTTGGCCAGCATTCTGCGAATATCGCCGTCGGTGATAATACCAATAATGACATCGTCCTTAATAACGGCAGTGGCGCCCAAACGACTTTCGGTGATACTCACTATGGCTTGTTTCCAGGAGGTTTCGGGCGATACAAAGGGGGCGGCATGCTGATTGGCTATATCGCCACAGGTAAGGTAAAGACTTTTCCCAAGAGCTCCGCCCGGGTGGTATTTAGAGAAATCTTGAGGTTTAAAATTACGCATTTCCATCAAGACCACCGCAAGGGCGTCTCCCATAATAAGTTGGGCCGTGGTACTGGTGGTAGGGGCTAAGTTATTCGGGCATACTTCTTTGTCGATAGTAGTATTAAGAACGAAATGAGCGGCTCGGGCTAATTTGGAGTTTAAATTACCAACGATGGCAATAAGGGGATTGCCTAGTTGATTGAGCAAGGGAATAAGGGTGCACATTTCGGCTGTATTTCCACTTTTAGAAATAGCGGCAATAACATCATTGGGTTGTATCATACCCAAGTCGCCGTGAATGGCGTCCGCGGCGTGCATAAACAAGGCCGGCTGACCGGTACTATTTAAAGTGGCTACAATTTTTTGGGCGATGATGGCACTTTTCCCAATTCCTGTAAATACAATTCTGCCTTGTGACTTTAATATTGTACGCACAGCATCAGCGAAGGAATCGTCTAGGTTTTTAGCCATAGATGCAATACTTATTAATTCATCTTCAATGGCTTTTGCCCCTATTTTGATGATTTTTTCGGTGTTAAATTCGGGGTATAGCGGGTTCATGAATCGGACATTCCGCTTACGCGTTTCGTAAGCTTTCCACAAAATAAGGGAAAATTTATTAAGCATGTGGATTTCAAGGCAATGATTTGCGCAGAAACATTTTTTAATTCGCAAGGTTAATGCATTGTTAACATATAAAATTGTTGTATTTTCCCCTACTCAATTAGAGTTACAGCTATATAATGACCGCGACTACAGAATTTGAAACCAAAGATCCGAAAGTATTCCTTAAGGAATTCTTTGGCTTTGATACGTTTAAGGGCAATCAGGAGGTGGTGATACGCAGTATCATGGATGGTAAGGATTGTTTTGTGATTATGCCAACAGGTGCGGGAAAATCCATGTGTTATCAATTACCGGCAATTATGTTGGAAGGAACTGCGATTGTAATTTCCCCATTAATTGCATTGATGAAAAACCAAGTAGATAATTTACGCGGTTTTTCTAACAGCAGCAGCATGGCGCATTTTTTAAACAGTTCGCTAAATAAAGCTGATTTTAATCAAGTCATCGAAGATGTTATTTCGGGGGAAACAAAACTATTATATGTAGCTCCTGAAACGTTGAAAAAGGCGGAAACCTTAGAGCTACTGGCTAAAATAAAAGTTTCTTTTGTTGCGGTAGATGAAGCACATTGTATTTCGGAATGGGGGCATGATTTTAGGCCTGAATACCGAAAAATCAAGCAAATGGTGCGCAATATAGGAGATATTCCAATTCTAGCACTTACAGCAACCGCTACGCCCAAGGTGCAGCACGATATTCAGAAAAACCTGAATATGCTGGATGCCAATTTATTTAAAAGTTCATTCAATCGTTCGAACCTCTATTATAAGGTACGTCCTAAAGGTCGTAAAGATGTCGTACACAAAGAAATTATAACCTTTATTCAGCAACATCAAGGTTCTTCTGGGATTGTGTATTGTTTGTCTCGTAAAAAAGTAGAGGAGGTTTCTCAAATGCTCGAACGCAATGGTATAAAAGCACTTCCTTATCATGCGGGCTTGGATTCCAAATTAAGGGCCCGTCATCAGGATGCCTTTTTGATGGAAAAGTCGGATGTAATTGTTGCTACTATAGCTTTTGGAATGGGTATCGATAAGCCCGATGTTCGTTATGTAATACATTACGATGTTCCCAAAAGTTTAGAAGGGTATTATCAAGAAACGGGTCGCGCAGGTCGCGACGGAATGCGCGGCGATTGCTTGTTGTTTTACAATCCTAACGATATTGAGAAGTTAGAGAAATTCATGAAGGACAAGCCGGTAGCGGAGCAGGAAATAGGCCGTTTATTAATTGCAGAAACGGAGGCGTTTGCGGAAAGCAGCCAATGTCGCAGGAAATTACTTTTGCACTATTTTGGGGAAGAGTTTCCCGAAGAAGATTGCGAAAAAATGTGCGATAATTGCGCGTATCCCAAACCTAAGGAAAATGTTTCCGTGCAGATGTCACAAGCCCTAGCCTTAGTTAGTGAGGTTAAGGGCGAATTTACCCTTACCCATTTGGTAAATGTTATACTTGGAAATACGTCCGATGCGCAGATCAAGCATTACGGACATCATTTAATTTCGCATTTCGGAATCGGAAAGGAACGCGATAAAATATATTGGAAATCTGTCTTTCGCTTAGCTCTTGTTGAAGGGTTCTTGCACAA
>CAMBBZ010000131.1 GCA_945863965.1 Chitinophaga pinensis
TGAATCAAATTGGCCAATAGTTGAACATTACTCTCAATAGTTCCCTCCATATATCGGTTGTGAACATTTTTGTTATCCGGTGGATTGAGATTGAGTGAAAACCCTTTTTGTAAGGCTAGAACTCTGATGAATTCTCGTTGCGCTCTTCCGTTTCCTTCTCTGAAAGGGTGAAGAAAGTTGAGATTGTCTAGAATCTCAGCTAATTTTTGGGAAATTTCTATGGTATTTTTTGAAGATATTCTTTCAAAATCATCAATCAATGTATCGATATACTTAAATCCCATTGGGAATCTTTCGCCATCAAAAAACGGCTTGCCGTTTTTGCTGATATTTACGGTTCTGACTTTACCAGCCCATTCGTAAACATCTTGAAAGAGGTATTGATGTATTTTGAGTATTGATTCTGAATTTTTGATTTTGATGGGTTTAACGAATAATTCTTCTATTCGTCTTGAAACCTTTAAGCTTTCATATAACAGTAAAGCTTGCTCTTCTTGGATGTTTGCTAAATTCTTTAAGACTCCGTTTGAATACGTGTATTGGTTGAGGCCGTCAATGTAACTGTAGTTATAGTTTGACTGCATCATAAATCAAATTAAGAAAATCAGACTCGGATATTAGGCCTTTTTTCCATTCAATATATATCTGTATTGTTTTTTTAGTTGGCACAAAGCCCTCAAACATATTACTCCCAATAGCGTTGGCGGTGTTTTCTAGTTCGCTCAGACTATCAAATTTAACACCCATTAATGTGAGGTTTTCTCTGTCTATTTCAATTTCGCTATACATGATATGTGTTAGATGTTCCTTGCGATGGTGGTGGATTGCTTATTTGATTTACCTGACTTGCTGGCATCCTGGTAAACCTTTATCTGCCTTCTGATTTCAGGCATGGCTTTTTTCATCTGCTTTAGGTAGAATGCGATTCGTTCTTCCGTGCTTTTGAAATCAGTCATAACACGAAGTTAGAGAATTTGCAATGCTTTTTTGTTTTGCTCCCCTTATTGACGAAAGATGCAGCTAATCTTCCATGTTAGATTTGACAATTCTTTGGACATGGAGCAATCAGGTTTGTCGAATTTCCATTTTCAAACCGCTGTTGTTTTTATTGATTTTTTATAGTGTTTAAGTAATGTCCAGAGATTGAGTATTAAAATCACCGCCCAAATTATTAAACCTGGCATGGGATATATAGTTAGGTCTGCGGTATCGCTATTGTTTTTTACTCCTTGAACGTATAATACTAGCCAAAATGGAAAGAAAATTAAAAGCAATAAGCTTATCATTAGGATTTTGGATTTTTGAAGTCGTTTAAAACTATAGATGAGCGCAGTATAAACAAGAATGGCAAAAAGTTGGAGTTTATAAGCGAAATTAATTCCCCAAAACGAAGTGTCCTTTCCTAAAATGTAGCCACCGAATATGTATATATCGGGAACGTTTTTTCCGTAATATTCAATGCCTTTAGGCCCAATTTTCATGTAAATGAAAGGGGTAAATATAGCAATTATTGATAACGCGATTATCCATTGTGTTACTTTGGTTGTATGGGGTCTGTCCATGCTCAAATTACAAACGAAAAAATAGTGGCCAAAGAGATATAACAGATGTAAAAATGACAGTCAAAAAACGTATTGCTGTATTATCGAATTGTACTGATTTTGTAAGCTTCCCCTAATAAAAGAAAGATGCAACTATAATGGGATGATTTAGTATGTCACTTTCCGAAGACTGAAAGGTTGAACGTCGTGTAAGTTTGCAGGATGTTTATTTGTCATTCAATCCAACACCAAAACCGAACATTGCTGCGACCAAGGCAAGGTGAATGATTAGCACTGCCTTTTGCCATGTTGGTCGGTCAGTCCATTTTTGTTCTGGATTGAATGGGTCAAATGCCAAGCCAATGCCCATCGATGCTGCTGATTCGACATAGTCTTTAGAGAAAACAGCTTGGTATAATCCTAATAGCAAAAAGCCAATGTATAAAAACTTACTGAAAGGGGCGTTCATTTTGAGTCCATTTGATTTGTAACAAAATTAAAAAAAAATGTTCATTTACGAAATAAAAAGTTGCAAATAGCCTATCTCACGGATGGATAATAAAAAAGCCCCACATCACTGTGAGGCTTTTGGCTCTCCTAATTGTCCAAAAATCCAACTCTTTGCAGATGGTTGGGTTTTTAGCTAATTGTAAATCAAGTAGATAAACTGAATGTGAGCTCGTTATGTAAATTAGACAAGAAGATTTTATGAATTTAATTCACTGAGGAAATTATGTATCTCTATGATTTTTGAAGTTAGGATATCCCAAACGATGTCATAATCAATGCCGTAATAATCGTGAATCAGTTTGTCTCTGGTGCCTGCAATTTTCTTCCATTCAATTTGAGAATGTTCGCTTTTGAAATCGTTAGAAAGTTTTTTTGTGGCTTCTCCTATGATTTCCAAACTTCGAATGGATGCTCGACACAAAACTTCGTCCATCAAATACGCTTCTCGAGTTAAATTCTCAGTATGATTCAAGATGAATGTCGTTTCATCTTGAATATGTTTAATCAGTTCAATATCAGGATTGATAGACAATTTCAACCTCCTTTAAGATGTGTGGGCCAAGATGTTTACTTAAAGATTGTGGGGTGATGATTTCTACTTTTCGGCCAAATAATTCCTCAAGGTAGAATGCAAGGTCCATGAAATTATCGAACGATTTTTTACTTGGTCTGAAATCAACCAACAAATCCACGTCGCTCAACTCCGTAGCTGAATTTCTAACAAAAGATCCGAAGAGGCCAATGGATTTAACGCCAAATGTTGAAATGATATCTTTTGATTCGGTTATGGAATCTAAGATGTCTTGTTTGCTATGAACTTTGGTGTTAAGCATTTTGAGGTTAGTACAAATATAACAAAAAAAGCCCCACATCACTGTGAGGCTTTTGGCTCCCGTAATTGAACAGAGGTGCAACTATTCACCCCTTACAGATTACGTAGTTCTACACAGAACATGGTTCAAGAAGGTCACGCCGTGACCATTTAATGACCCTCTACGGTCACATTTCATACCGAGTGACCCATTATCCTATCTCCGTTGGATTTGGGTCATTGGTTGATTCTTTATTCCATCTCTCCTGTCTTAGACGGTACTCTTCTTCTTTAAATAAATCCCATTCCAAACAGCGTGTGATTTCCTCTTCGATTTCCTCTTCTGTTGGAGTATAGTCCATCGGGGTGTGGTAATTTTTGATATTTTCTTCCATATATAAAGAATACACAAAAAATCCCGCAATAAAAAATGGGTGCGTAAAATCGTATACCCCTATAAATGTTATACCTGAGATAGATTTATCCTGAAGATGGGACGGGTTGATTTTGTTGTGGTACTCGTACTAAAAGGGTGTAGTAAATGACCTACGGTCGTATGATACACCCCGCGTTACCTGTACCAATGGAATGGATGGTGTAATGACCCATTAATTAACCCCCAATAGAGATTTGGGTCAGGTATTCGTGGTCATGGTATTACAAGGGTTAAGATGACCTGTAATGACCCTTTTATGTGGGGTTGGTCGTATGGGTCAGATGGGATGGATACCAGTAGGTATAACCCCATTACCTTGATATTTCAAATAGATTCATTCAAAAACCTCGGTCTCATATATGGGAGTTATGGGGTTATCTCCTGTTTGGTTGTAATATGGAAGGGATTGATGAAGAGAAGTGGTGTAGTATGTCACTTGTGACCTTTACACCTTATGATTGGTTTCTAATACCTTCTTCAACTTATAGATTGAGTTCGGTGAACAGTTCATTACCCTCATGATACTGCGTACACTATTACCTTGTTTAACGAGTTCTGTCATCTTCTTAACCTTGGGTTTATTGAGGTACTTGGATACATCTTCGGTACTGTTTGGGGTTCTACCACGGTACTTACCCTCTCTCTTCGCTATCTCTATCCCGAGTAAGGTCTTCTCTCTGTTTTGATGATAGAAGAACTCACTTAGGGATGATAGAACGTTTATCAGAAGACCTGTGGTCGGTGTTTGGTTTCCTTTGTCATCCAAGGTCGTTATCCCTTCAGCAATGAAGGTTATGGGTACACCATATGAATGGATGGTATCTATTGTTGTGATAAGGTCTTTAACTCCACGACCCATTCTTTCGAGACGCATTGTATATACGCAGGTAATCTTACCATCTTTTATGTCTTGGATTAGTTTTTTTCCCGCAGGACGATTTTCGAACTCAAGACGTCCCGATATCCCCGCATCCTTGTAAATCCTCCACCCTTCTTCAATCTTGTCTTCCTGAGTCCCTATTGATTGTAGGTAATGTGATGTTCGCATGTAATATCCAATTTTCTTTTCCATAATCGTAATCGTTTTAGGTTGTACCAAATGATTACGGCTAACATCACGCTTTTTTCTGTAAATCCGGAGTATAATCGTTATTCTTTTATACTACAATTCAAAATAGTATTGCCAATCAAAATGTAAGTGTCCATCCCGCAGCTTCGGGATGGTCTTCTTCAGAATAACATTAGTAATATTAGATTGAATCGACGCGCCAAACAAAAGTGTAAGGTTCCTGACGGTGATGGGAGGAGGTGTATCTGATGAATACCCCCCCCCGAAGGGCCCTCCCTTAATTAGAAATACTCATGGTCTGAAAACACCGTTCAATACCGTGAAAAAAATTCCAACCAAAAATTCTTAGAAATTAGAAAAGGGGTCAAAACCCAATTTAAAATTTTCCAAAAAAATCCCATTAGTTAAGGTCACGGGTACGGTCAAAGAAATTTAGGATGGACTCATTAAAGTCAGGATTTGTGTTGTTCT
>CAMBBZ010000132.1 GCA_945863965.1 Chitinophaga pinensis
GGGAATCGCGGTATTTTGGGCAACGACAAACTTGTATTTTATTTATTGCGTTAATTAATTGTTAATTCAGGAGGAAGATAGTGCTGCGTATCTGTAAGTGTGCAATTTTGCCCCATGAGAAGTATCGCAATTATTGCATTTTTGATGACACAGTCTTTTTTGCAGGCACAAACGGGTCGTGCCCAATGGGAAAAAGTATGTGATTTACCTGCTGTAATATCAGAGAGTTCTGGATTGGTGCGCACCGATAAAGGTACTTTTTGGTCGCACGGTGACGGAGGAAATGCCGCCGAGTTGTACGAGTTCGATTCTACCGGTAATTTATTGCGAACCCTAAAGTTTTCGAATGCCACTAATATAGATTGGGAAGATATTACCCGCGATGATCGGGGCAACCTTTGGTTAGGGGATGTGGGCAATAACGATTCCGATCGAGATAATTTGGTTTTATACCGTGTTGGCAATCCCGATCTTCACGATTCAACACGGGTGCATGCAGGGATTTTGAAATTAACCCTTGAAGACCAAACCGTGATACCATCACCTATAGGCAATAGAAACTTCGATATTGAGGGTATTACAAGTTACAAGGATAGTATTATTTTGGTTACCAAAAACAGGGCTTCCCCTAGTTCAGGATATGCTAAAATTTATTGGTTGCCGGCAATTACCGGTAAAGTAGTTGCGCGATTGATAGACAGTATTTATACCGAAACCCATATTCAATTGGGACGCATAACGGGTGCTGATTATTATGCGGCCGGTAAATTATTGGTATTAAACAGTTTGCACCAGGTTTTTGTAATGCCATTTAAAGGATCTAAAATAGATCCAAAAACAATTAAAAGATACCGCTTTCCTTTTCATAATAATCAATTTGAAAGTATTGTAATGCGCAGCCCGAAGGAGGTGTATTTAACGGCGGAAAAGCCTAGTATTTTATGTCGGGCCGTGCTTTCCGATTCTAGCTTTCTGTATCCCTTAGCCGCAAAAGACATTTGTCAATTGCACTTTTACATATACCAAAATACCGTGTACTTTACGGATGCTTCTTTTTCGGGGGAAATCCATCTTTACGATGCTGCCGGACGTTGTGTTTTTAGGTACTTCGCAACGGAAGTTCAAACGGTTGAATTGCCGCTACTGGCTCACGCTGTTTATTTACTGCGGGTACAAAATGCAATAGGAATAACAGTCCGCTCAATTAAGAATTGAAACAAGATTGGTCAATAATCTCAATATTATTTGCGGTTATCGCCATTCGGTAATTGCCCATAAAATCAGTCCGCCTAATTAAGAATCGAAATAAGATTGGTCAATAATCCCAATATTATTTGCGGTTATCGCCATTCGGTACTTCCATTTAATAGGGTACGGGTATCTTGGAAAAACTCACTTGCGGATTGGTGATAGGGTTCTTGCAATAAGGAGAGTTTATCGGGAGGTATGAGGTAGTAACCGCGATGAAGGAAAGGGGCATAGGTTTCATGAGGAAGTAGTTTATGCACCCAGAAGGGTTTGTAATCGATGAGTACGAGGCGTGTTTCATTTCCCCGGTGAAGAATTTTCAAACGTGCTAAAATACCCCCATCTTTATAGCGTTCCCGTTGATTGGAAACAAAATTACCTAAACTGTAGGCTACAGGAACCATTTTGCCACTTTTGGATTTGATGGTCTTTATGGGTTGCACCACATGGGGGTGCATTCCAATGATGGCATCGCAGCCGGCATCGGCTAAAAATTGCGACCACTCTTGTTGTTGGGTACTTTCGGTTCGTTGATATTCATTGCCCCAATGCATAACAGGGATGATCAATCCTGCTCCTTTTTTACGGGCCTTTAAAATGGCCTTTTTGATAAAGTTCGTGTCAATAATATTAACCATGTTGGGACCCTGCACAATTAGACCGTTAGTGCCATACGTGTAGTTTAAAAAGGCAATTTTTAAGCCATTGATTTCCGTGATATAGGGATATTCTTTATCGAATTCCGAGGTATCGGCAAAGGTCCCCGTGTGGTCTATTTTAAAACTGTCGAGTACGCGAATGGTCTGGGTTAGACCCCATTTGCCGCCGTCTTGACTGTGATTGTTGGCTGTGACTAATAGGTCAATTCCTAATTCCTTCATGTTATAGGCATAGGCATCGGGCGATGAAAATTGCGGATACCCTTTATAAGGTGGACCCGCCAAGGTGACTTCTAAATTGGCAACGGAAAAATCGGCTGTTGACAAGGCCGTGCGGAGATATCTAAATCCAGGTTTATAGTCGTAAGTGTCGGTAGAATCTATTTTAGCGGCCTGAATTTGGGGACCATGTCCCATTAAATCACCACCAAAAACGAGGGTAATCGTGTCGAGGGTATCGACCGACCGGCGTGGGGTTTTCTGGGCCGACACGCATTGCTGGCTGAATGTAAGTATACAGGTACTGAAATAAAGAAGCGTACGTTGAATAAACATAAAGCGAATATAATGGATTGGTCGTAATTCGGCTTATAAATTAAGATACTACTTGGTTGTGCGCATGCACGCGGCGCGATGCGCGCCTTATAGATATCGGCTTTTTGCTGGTGTTAATTGGGTTTAAATATAAAGGGGCTTCTTGAAAGTAATAGCGTTTAGTAGGTACGTTTTATTGAGTAAAAATAGACCTACATTCTTGAATTGGGGTAGGGATAAAGACTGAACAACAAAAAAGGCGGCCCGAAGGACCGCCTTTTTTGTTATTGAATATAAGGGTATTATTGGATTACCACTTTTTGAGTGGCAACATTACCATTTGAATCGGTTACTTGTACTACGTAAACACCGTTAAGACCGTCAACGTTTACGTCGGTGCGGCTGTTAGCAGGGTTTAGGCTGCGAACGATGCGACCGTCTAGACTCATAACAAGTACACGTTCGATTTGGTGGGTACCAAGACTTACGGTGAAGTTGCCAGAAGCTGGATTTGGAGCAATACGGAGTTCGTTAGTTAAGTTAACTACAGAATTAGTACCGCCTACTTTGCAAGAGCTGTAAACGAAAAATATTTCAACTTGTTCGGTAGTCGTTCTAGTGAAGTAGCGGTTAAATCCACCCACTCCATTGTTTTTCACGCAACTACGATCAGTAGAATCCTTGAAGGGCTCACCATTTGAGCTGCTGCTCATTTTTTCATTCACGAACTTGTATTCGAAATATTCGTTACAAATATTGGATACTTTGATTTCGTAGCGATCGGCATTATCCTTATTGGCCGTCATAGGAATTGCACCGGCTTGCCATGCAGGACTGGTGAAAGAACCCATTAACCAAACGGTATCTTGAGGGATTTCGTTGCTCATATCTACTGCAAATAAAATATTAGAAGGAGCTAAGGTGTTGCCTTTGCAAGCCTCATCCAATCCGAAGCAACGCACTGCGAATGTGGTATCCTTATGTACAAAATATTTACGGTCGGAACCGCCTTCCCAATTGACGTTTTTAGCAGCATCAATTTTACGCACTTTATGGGCAATTTCAACTCCTGAATCTAATAAGATAGTGGTTGTCCAAACAGTAGCATTAGAATTGTTTCTAGCGTATTCAAACTGCCAATATCCACCGCCTATAGAAATGTAGGTAGTCAATTTATTATTGGTAATTGAATATTCATAGGTAACTGAGTCACGCGCATCGGCGTTGCTGTTAATTTCTTTGCCATTAACTACTTTAGGGATACCTACGTGACTTCCTTTTCCGTAAACGGTAAAGGTTCCGTTACCATGGTCTTTCCAAGTTCCCATAGTAGAACCATCAAAAGGAGCAACAGGCGTTCCACAACCGTTGGCGCCAGATTTCTGCCAACCTTCAATCCACGTTTCGTTACCTAAAATATTAAAGAAAGATCCGTCTTTGTTCAACGCAATACGGTCGTCTTGCATACAGGCACGCGTAGTGGCGTTGATTTCTTCGCTGAACCAACCAATATCGCCTTTGCTTGGACCTACACCAATTTTAGTGATTTTCCAATCGCCGCTCAAACCTGAATTGTCTGAGAAGTAAGTACCACCGGCCCAGCCGTTGATTTTACCACCTGCGATATCTACTTTTTCAAAGCTACATTCTTTAGCCATGTCGATTAGGAAGGTCGCCTTAAATTTAGGGATGGCACGACCTGGGCATGCATCGCATGATCCATAACATACTTTAGCGGCTTCTACATTAGCTCCGCTAACGGAAACACTGCGATTATTATTGTTGGCGCAAGCAGAGGGAACTGCCTCGTCACTACCCCAAGAATTTCCGTTTACAAATTTGTAGGCGTAAGTTCCATCGGCTACACATAAAATAACCTCGTATATTTTATTACTGCTAAACAAATTAGGCATAGGAGTAGCAGATGGGTTCCATTCTGGAAATCCAGCTGCTTTTTGAATATCACCAGCAATATGCACACCGTTGGCGTTTACTGAAGCTTCTTTTTGTAGGTCTACAGCCAAACGAACGGCATACTTTCCACTAGGGGCTGCTCCACTAAACATAAATGCGGGCAATACAAGCGTGTCAGAACCAGAACCGGTCCATACCCAACGGTTGTCGTTACTTTCACCGTTGTTTTTGTGTCCTTTTTGGGAAATAGCAGGAACACTTTCAACGCCAGAAGACCAATCGTTGTTGTTAATGAATTTGAATTCAGATAGGGTATTGGGATCCATTTCTGTGTATTTAGAATAGATGGTAGAAGAACCTTCTTGGTTTAATTTGGTTCCGTTAGGACTCCAACCTTGGAAGTTACCGGCTACGTGTACGCCATTAGCAGAAACCGTTTCGTTTTTCATATCAACAGATACTTTAAC
>CAMBBZ010000133.1 GCA_945863965.1 Chitinophaga pinensis
AACAATACCGACAATTGGGTAATGCAGTTCAACGATACAGGAAAGTTCATACGCGCGTTGAAATTCGGCAAAACAGGAGCCAACAACAACGAGACCGTAAATGACATACAAACGCTAAGCTCAGGAGCGCAACTTATTTGCGGAAGTTCTAGAGAATCTACTTTAGGCACCACCAATTTGGGATTTATTTCTTTCATAGGAGCCAATGGTAAATTGGTGTGGTCCAAAAGGACGCCCTCATTCAATAGAAATAACGCCAACGATGAATACAATAGCATCTATAAGTTTTCTAACAATTCCTTTTTGGTAGTTGGAAGTGGTTCCCAACAAACTGGAAAACAAAATATACTAGCGACAGTAATTGATAGCTCAGGAAACACAACCTGGTCTGTCAATATTGATTTAGGTGATAACACGCACGAAGCACTCGGGGCCTCGCGGATAGGATCGGAATGGGTAATTACCGGATGGGCTCAAAGCACTCAGATTGTTCCCTTTGCTGTTTTTATAAATACCTCCGGTGCCATCCAAAGAACTTTCAAAGGTAATTCCAACGGTCAAAACCGCTTTGGACGTTGCGTAGCTGCCAATCATGGCGTTGTTTACACCGTAGCAAGCACGGGCAATGGATTCACCGCACAAACCTTAGTTACCGCATTCAATGCATCAGGAAATATCCGATGGACACGATCTATTGGCGCTAACAATACCCAAGAAATAGGTCAAAATATTGTTTTAGAGGGAAATAGTTTATGGATTTCCTCAAGAAGCCAAACATTTGTCAATAATAGAACCCTGCTCTATCAACTGGATACGGCCACGGGAACCGTTATAAGTAACCCTAAAATTCTCTCGAACGGTAATATCAATTTTACCAATAATAACTACGCCAGAACCTTTGAGCCCTTAACAAAGGGGGGAATGGTTGCTGTAGGTTTAGACAATGCGGCTGGTATACATGGGAATTTTATGATTAATTCGCCTTGTTTAACCAATTGTGGAACCGCCACTGCTACCCTAAATAATAACGCGGCCAATTGGACATGGGCGGGTTCAACCAATAC
Organism: Chitinophaga pinensis; assembly: GCA_945863965.1. Classification (GTDB taxonomy): domain Bacteria; phylum Bacteroidota; class Bacteroidia; order NS11-12g; family UBA955; genus VMCP01. The sequence continues at coordinate 1,065 of CAMBBZ010000133.1, forward strand.
CTCTAACAATACGGGAAGCTTAACGGCACTTAGCTTCGATACCGTTTCCTTTGGTATCGCGGTTTCGGCCAATTGCAGTCAAGCCTGTCCTATACCTGTAAAAGTCACTACCTCTCCCCTGTTGATTTGTCCGAGTAGTACCTTCGTTACTATAAATGCCAGTCAAACGTTTGGGGAATCCTATTCCTGGTCAGACGGCAATAACAATCCCACTCGAAACTTTTCTAACGATGCCACCTATTATTTAACAACCACCAACCCCTGCGGCAGCCGCAGAGATACAGTGGTGGTAGTAAAAACGGGCGCACCTGTTAAGCCTAATCGATTAAAAGACACCACTTTTTGTACCACTGTTATCAATTTCCCCTTAGACGTAACGCAAATCGGAAGTAAATATGTTTGGGATAACGGCAGTACACTCCCTACTAGAACATTCACCAAAGCGGGAGTATATTGGCTAGATACAAGAAATGCGTGTGGCAGCAGGGTTGATTCTGTAAGGTTCAAGATTCTGCCTCCTCCCGTTTCACCGTTATTACCAGATACCAATATCTGCATAGGAAGTACCTTATCGCTCGACTTTAATAAAGTCTCCATCAGCAACTATCTTTGGTCTGACCTCGACACCATGGTCCCCAAAATAGTCTCCGGTGCTCGGGTTTTAACTCTTCGTATATTCAATGCCTGCGGAACGGTCTACGATACGGTAACAATCGTTACCAAATTTGCCCCAAAAGATACACGTGCCTTAGATACCATTTTTTGTTCTAGCAATTTCTTATGGGACGTAAATTGGTCGCAAAAAGATGCCGACTTTTACGAATGGAACGATGGAACTACCGCACCATTGCGTTCGTTTAATTACCCTGGCAAGTTTTATTTTACGGCCGGAAATCGATGTGGTTCCAAAACGGATACCTTCCGCATTAGCGTGGATACAATTCCCCTAGAAAGGCTAGTCCCCAATGTTTGGTTTTGCGCGGGAGAAAGCTATACCATTAACGGGGAACAATTTAACAGTCCCGCCACAAAGTACAGATGGAATAACGGACAGCAAATTCCAAATATAAATGTGACGCAATCGGGTATTTACACCCTCGAAACACGGAATACCTGTGGGATTCGGAAAGATACGGTAAATGTATATGCGGTACGATGCGATTGTAAAATGTGGTTACCCAATGCCTTCACCCCTTTTGGCAGTGCGAATTTCAATCAGGAGGTGAAGCCAATGTTTGTAGACGATTGGGGCAATACATGTGGGGTTAAAGAAGGCACATGGAGTATTTATAACAGATGGGGTCAATGTGTATTCAAAGACCAACCTTTAGACGTTGCTTGGAATGGCCTTTTTGAAAACTCCAACCTTCCATCAGGTATTTATGTATATTTGATAAAAGCTACATTTGACACTGATGTTAGTGGATTTAGAAATTTTAATGCAAAAGGAACCATATTATTATTAGATGCCAAGGATTAAATAAAAGAAATTATGAAAAAAAGCTACCTGTTTTTATCAGCTATGATATTCATGCTGACTCAATCTCAAGAAATCAAAGGCCAAACTGTAACCGGTGAGGGTTTTGAAAGAAACACGTTTCCGCCAGCTGGTTGGAGCACAATCGGCAACGTCGGTTTCGGCGGAGGATGGTCCAGACGTACTGCGGCGAATATTGGAACAACCCCCACCACTACACCACAAGCAGGTACTGCTTGTGCTCGGTTTACCTGCAGAAATCAGGCTGCTGGAGCCACCCAAACCTTAGTCTCTCCTGTAATTGACTTGAGCAAAAGAAGCAACACCAATAGTTATGTTTCGTTTTACATGTTTCGCGATTCTATTTACACCACCGATGATTCTTTGACCTTCTTGTTTAATTCTGCTCGAAGTCTAACGGGTGCCACCCGCATACAAGGAATTAAGCGGTATGCCAAAGCAAATTATCCGGACTCCGGTTCGCACGGGTGGTATAAATATTCTTTTGCCATACCCGCCAAGTTTAACGGAAGTGTGAATTATTTCATGCTCCAAGGCACCGCACGCGGGGCTGCCAATGCCGGTAACATTTTTATCGACAGTGTTACTTGGGATGCGTATCCAACTTTTTGCGAAGGGAAACCCGATGCGGGAAGCGTTAGTGCAAACACCTATTACATCTGTGGAAACGTAGGTCCTGCAACGGTAACACTAAGCAATTATACCAATACAACGGGAATTACGCTATCCTATCAAACCTCTACCGATTCATCAACGTTCACCACGAATGCGTGGACTACTGCGGTTAATACCGGCAACTTCGGTGCCGCAATTGGGACCTATCGGTATATCAGAGCGATTGTTACCTGTAGCAGAACCGGTGAGTCTGATACATCCAATTGCATTAAAATATGGATTGACAACACCGCCACTGCTCCGGTTATAACCGTAAGCCCAAATGGCGGAGCCATTTGTGCTGGTTCCACAACCCCATTAAAAATTGTTGCCAACGGCGCAACCTCTTATACATGGACACCCGCTACTGGCTTAAGTGCTGAAACAGGCGATACTATTTACGCCTTACCCGCCACCGCTACCGGCTATACCGTTAGTGGTACAGATGATAATGGATGTATCGGAACTCGGAATTTCTTTGTCCAAATTCAAAACGGACCCAACGTAACGGTAACCGCAACGGATACGGTAGTTTGTGAAGGGGATTCCGTACAATTAACCGCAAATGCGGGAGGAGGCGGACTCACCTACGCTTGGAGTACAGGTGCTACTACCCGAACCACTTGGGCCCCAGCCAACGGTGCGAAATCTACCTATCAAGTTTCTGTGAAAAACATGACCGGTTGCGAAACCATCAAGACTAAAGATATTTACGGTGTTTTAGCGCCCAAAGCGGCCTTTTCTTATAAGGTTATCAAAGATAGAACGGTAGAATTCAAGTTTGAAGGCACTAATACGGCAGATGTTTACTGGAACTTCAGCGATGGCAACGAGAGTTTCCAACAAACCACTACCTACACGTTCAGTACCGACAACACATTTAAAGTCATGTTGGTGGCGAACAATCCTCCATGTGGCAGCGACACCATATATTTTGATGTAACGGTGGCCCAAAGCAATAGCGCGGTAAAACATTTGGGATTATTAAACATTATTGTGGCACCAAATCCCACAACCGATTATTTAAACGTAACCTTTAATGGATTTGAATCTGCGTTAAATTTCCAAATTTATGATTTGAAAGGAAGTTTAATAGCCTCAAATGCATATATAAACGTAAGCGGAAACAAAGGCGTGAAGATTATGTTGAACGAAATACCCGATGGTATTTATATCTTAAAATCAACTTCCTCAAAAGGAATAGATATTTCAAAATTCGAGATACGCAAATAAAAAACGCAAGTCAAAAGCGAATATTTTGAGTCCGAGTTTTTGTGGGCTTTAAAACAAAGGTATAATCTAACAAGGTTATACCTTTGTTCGTTATAAGGCCTACCATCGTTGTGATTTATAAGAGTGCAGGCGCTTCGCTTAAGGTTGTGAACGCGCAGATTTACGTTTCGTGCGTGTTTTATTGATTAAATTTGTCAAGTTCAATAACTACTTTTATGAAGTCAAAACGAATTGTGTTGGTCGGCGGAGGCTTAACAAGTATGGCATTGGCTTTTTTTCTTCCCAAAGAAAATTTAGAAATCCAAATTATAGAGGCTTCACCAAGACTTGGGGGAAGGATACAAACATCATTGGGGAAATTAGACAC
>CAMBBZ010000134.1 GCA_945863965.1 Chitinophaga pinensis
ATCGCTCTGTTTTTATTGCGGATAAAGAAAGAAACCGTCATCGGAATCATGGGAAACACGCAGGGGGTGAGCAAGGCCGTTAATCCACTCAAAAAGGCGAGGATAAACAAGCCCATCATGCCTTCGTTAGATTCTTTCGATGCTTTTCCGTTAAAGTTCTTGACTTCTTTGAGAGGCTCTTTTTCCTGATAATCGAGGGTTCCGGAAGTGGTAGATTTAGCCGAAATGGTATTAAGGGAGTCACTGGTGGGATTATTCGGTAAATCGCCTCCGGGGGGTACGATTGAGATGTCTGTGGTTTTTGGCTCTTGTGCTTCCGCGGTGCCTATGACTTTACAAGGACCTGTCTGTATTTTAATATCGCGAAGGTTCTCACAACCCGATTCGTTGCAAATCTGCCCATTGAAGAGTATGGATATATCGGTTATGCCTTTTAGGAGACGAATTTTCTGACGAAATTCGCCTTTGTTGGTAAATTCTCCGGTGGAACAATTCCAAATTTCGGCCTCCTTAACCATATGGTCGCCAATCCCGATGAATTTGCCCACGAGTTCGTAGGAACCGTTAGGACTGAAATCGAGTTGCGCGCGGATCGGACCGTCGTCTTCCGGACAATCGCTTTTTTCGCTGTAAACATGAAAATCTTTGGCAATCTCTAACTTGATGATCAGCTCAATTACCTCTCCAGCTTTGGCTTCAGTTTTGCTAAATGAAGCCGTGAATTTGGGTTTGGGGAAACCGGCAGCCGACAGTTGAAGTAAGCCTGTGAAAAGAATTAGCAGGACTAAAACGCGTTTGTGGAAACTCATTCCGACAAATTTAAGGTATTTTAGGTTTTTAAGAGGAACATTAGTCACAATTTTGCAATCTGTGAAAAACAAAATTCGTGGTTTCGACAAAATGGCCTTAGGTTTGGATAGACATCGTACTATGCCGCGTTATACTATTGTAATATTCCTTTGTTTGGGACTGCTTTTTTCAAGTCCTACAAAGGCTCAAAACAGCCGTTCTTTAAGCACCAAAGACTATATCGATTCGTTTAAAGATTTCGCCATGCAAGAAATGAGAGCCAATGGGGTACCTGCCAGTATCACACTCGGTCAGGGTATTTTGGAGAGTGCTTCGGGCAACTCTCGGCTTTCTAAAGAGTGTAACAACCACTTTGGAATCAAGTGTCGCAAGAATTGGACGGGTAACTTTTGTTTGGCCGATGACGATGCCAAAGACGAATGTTTTAGAGGCTATGAAAGCGTGTATGAATCCTACCGCGATCATTCACTGTTTCTTAAAAATAGCAGTCGTTACGACTTTCTCTTTGAACTAAGCCCCTTGGATTATGAATCTTGGTCGCACGGCCTACAAAAAGCGGGATATGCGACCAATCCGGCGTATGGAAATATTCTGACCCGCATTATTGAAAAGTACCGTTTATCGCATTTAGATTCGTTGGTGGTCATTGGCAACGATTACTTTAACGGGAGTGCAGGCAATCCGATGATGGTGAATGGCATCCCTGCCATAGCGGCGAAATCCGGAGACACGCCTGAAAGCATTGCCAATGAGCAGAAATTAGCGGAATGGAAAATATATAAATACAACGATTTAGAACGCGATGATTTTATTAATCCTGGAGAAATTTTATACCTAAAGCCCAAGCGCAAAACAGCCTCAGAAAATACGCATATCGTAAAACGCGGAGAAACCCTACACGATGTGTCGCAGATGTATGCCATAAAGTTAAAATCGCTGCGCAAACTCAATCAATTATCTTCGGGGGAAGAGCCCCAAATAGGGGAGGAAGTGAATTTGAGTGAAAAACGCGCAAATCCGCCCAAAGTGGTAACGGGCAAAGTACCCATGTCATCCGCCGTGCAGGTATTGCAAGCAAAAGGTCCTACCAACGATCAGGTGCATGAAGTGGTAGCGGGTGAAACCATCGAGGGTATTGCCGATAAGTACCACACATCGGTCTTGAATTTGGTTCGTTGGAACGATTTGGAATTTGCTGAGGTTCGAGCTGGACAGTTTTTAGTTTTAGCGCCTGGGATAAAATCTTCAGCAGAGGTGCGTTCGGTATCGGAAAATGAAGACAACCTAAAAGCCCAAACCCATACCGTAATGCGAGGCGAAACGGTATACTCAATAGCACGGATTTACAAAATAGATCCGCAACAGATTATAAATGCAAATCCACGTTTATCAAAAGGAGGCTCCTTATTGGCCGATGAAACGATTCGTTTAAAGGCCGATGGCAAACAGAGCGCCAATAGCGAAAAAATGCCCGAGCGTGCTAGTATACACTATGTTAAACCGGGGGAAACCCTGTTTGGAATTTCCCAAAAATACGGAGTCAGCGTAGAGGCCATTAAAGCACAAAATAGTCTTCAGACCAATGTCCTTTGGGCCGGTCAGAAACTTAAATTGCCTTAGGCGATCAGAAAGTGCGCCGCACTGTCTACTTGTTGCTCAAGAATAATTTTCCCCATGCTTTGGGCCTTCTCACGGGCTTCCTGTAGTTGTGGTTGGTATACGCTTAGTAGCTTAAGTCCCGCCTGCGCTTTTACCACAAATCCGGCCTTTTCAAGCTCTTGAATGAGGGGAATATGCTGATGTTCTTTATGATCGATGGCGCACCGAAAGCGTATGGCAGAGTTCTGCATGATATTCACCCGAACTTTATAGGTACTGAATCGCTCGAATAAGTCGCGCAAATGGTCCTCTGCGATGAAGGTAAAATCGGAACTGCTAATTTCTAATAGCCACTGAAATTCTTTCAATATAAAACAAGGCGTTTGAATGCGATGTTCGCCCTCAAATACGCGGGTACCTGGATTGTCGGTGTCGATAAACGAACGCACGAACAAGGGTATTTTAGCCGCTTTTAAGGGTTGGATTGTTTTGGGATGTATCACAGACGCCCCGTAATAGGCCAATTCGATGGCATCGTTATAAGTGAGTTCGGTTAGCAAATGTGTTGGATTGAATCGCTTCGGATCGGCGTTCAATACCCCCGGTACATCCTTCCAAATAGTAACGCTTTCTGCTCCCAAGCATTTGCCAAAAATGGCCGCTGAATAATCGCTGCCTTCGCGACCTAGGGTGGTGGTCTCTCCCATGGGACCGCGGCCCATGAAACCTTGCGTGACAATCAGGTTTTTACGAGCCAAGGGGAGCAATCTGTTTTTGATGATTCGTTCGGTTTCCTCCCATTGCACGCGGGCATCGCGATATCGGTTATCTGTAATGATGAAATTTCGGGAATCAATCCATTGCGTCCGTAGGCCGGTTTTTAATAAATAACTGCTTAAGATACGGCTCGAAATCAATTCTCCGTAGGTAACGATTTGATCGTATAAAAAATCGTAATCTTCATGCAATTGCTCGTTTTCTAAGATGCATTCTAACTCAAGAAAGAGATTTTCTATATCATTAATAAACATCACATCCGATGGGTCGAATAATTCTTTTACGATTTCTAAATGTGTCGTTTTAACACTAACTAATAGTTCATTTAGTTCGGACTTATTGTAAAAACACGCATCTACTACAAGCTCTAGTGCATTGGTTGTTTTACCTATAGCAGAAACCACAACGAGGATATCGGCTTCTTGTTCGAGACCGATTATACGGGCTACGTTTTTAATTCCCTCGGCATTTTTTACGGATGCACCTCCGAATTTATAAATTTTCATTACTTTTTTCTGTTTTTTTAAGGAAAATCAATAGTTTATGCCTTGTTTTGCAAAATAAACGTTTTCCATTAACATTCCCTATGCCGCAATCGGAAATAACCACATTAGAGCAATTTATCGTAGACCAACAAGCGTTGCATGCCAATGCCGATGGATCATTCAGTCGCATTTTTCGCGCTATTGAGTTGGCTGCAAAAATAGTGAATCGCGATGTACGTAAGGCTGGACTCATTGATATTCTTGGTGATGACGGTTCTATTAATCCCCATGGAGAAGACCAGCAGAAGTTAGATATAATCGCCAATAATGTATTCATTTCCGCTTTATCTCGCACCAATGAAATTGCGATGATCATATCGGAAGAAAACGAGGAAATCATTTATGTAGACGGTTGTGAGGGTGAAAAATACATCGTAGCCATTGACCCCTTAGACGGAAGCAGTAACATCGATGTTAACGTAAGTATTGGTTCCATATTTTCAATTTATCAACGCTCGAATCCCTCGCTTAAACCTGGACTCAACGATTGTTTGCAGTCGGGTGATAAACAAGTGGCAGCCGGATATGTTTTTTACGGAAGTTCTACCATGTTGGTTTATACCACCGGTCAAGGCGTAAATGGATTTACCCTCGATGATTCCTTACAAGAATTTTGTTTGTCACATCCCCTAATTCAAACCCCGCCAGACGGCAGCATTTTTTCGGTGAACGAAGGTAATTATCAAGATTTCCCCACCGGAATACAAGCGTATATCGACTATTGCAAAAGTTCAGATGGGGCCGAAAAAGGCGCCTATAAAGCGCGTTATATTGGAAGTATGATTGCCGATTTTCACCGCAACTTACTCAAAGGGGGCATCTTCATGTACCCATCAACGCGTAAGGCTGCGAATGGCAAATTGCGGTTAATGTACGAGTGCAATCCCATGGCATTTATCGCTGAACAAGCCGGTGGATTGGCTTCAACGGGTTCCGAACGCGTTATGGGTATCGCCGCCGAAGAACTTCACCAACGCTGTCCCTTGTACATCGGTTCTAAAAACATGGTGCAAAAAGCACTTGACATGTTGCA
>CAMBBZ010000135.1 GCA_945863965.1 Chitinophaga pinensis
GACCTCCGCACCACAAAACTTTGGTGACAGATATTCATGCCATATCGGAAGCTTTCAAAAGTGAGCTTTTTCGGGAATTTTTGCGGTTTTAAGGCCGAAATCAGTCCCAATTCGCGGTATTGCTCATCCACAAAATACGTATCGCTGTAAAAACAATCCGCTTGCGGATGCGTTTCCATGGCCCCTAAAACTTCCGCAATGGCATTTGTTCCATGTAAGCGATCGCCACTGTTTAAAAACCAAACGAACCCCTGCTTCACCTGTTGCAATCCTTTATTCATGGCGTCGTAAATGCCCTTATCCGGTTCTGAAACCCAAAGGTCAAACAACTCAGAATTGGCTTCCAAATACTCTTTAGAACCATCGGTACTGCCCCCATCGATCGCAATCCAATGCCACTTTTTTGGGGCATTTTGATTCACCACCGACGCTACCGTAGCCCGAAGTCCTTCGAGATTATTATAATTTATGGTTATCAGCGTTAGCGGATATTCATGCATCTTTTTTGAATAAAGGCAAGGCAATAATAGCCAAAAGGCCTAAAATCAGCGCGGCAGAACTGCCCGTTTCGGCAGCTAACATTAAACTGCGATCTGCGGGTTCGTAAACCCATAACACATCGTGTTCCCCAGCTGGAATCGCCACCCCGCGTAAAATATAATTAGCACGTTCCGCTTTGGCTGCTTTTCCATCAATATATACCTTCCAAGCGCCATTCTTTTCGGCATAATACACTTCGCTGAATACCGCAAAACCATTGCCTTGGGTAAGCGATTGGTAGCGAATGCTATCGCTCGAATACGCCGTCATGCGCACGAAATCGGAACTATCTTTTGCGATTTTCGCAACGTCTGTAGGTCCTTCTACAATCGCAACTTTACGCAAGTCCTCCACCTGTAAGGCATTCAAGGCGTCTTTAGCTCCGCCATAAGCTTTCACCTCATTAACCAACCACGCATTGCCATAAGCCGTACTGCGCATGATTACTTCTTCCCCACGCTCGCCGCCTTTAGACAGAACATATTTACAATTGAGCATATCCAAAACCGGGTTGTTCATGATGGTTTCCCCGTTTAACTGACTGCCTGCTTTGGTAATGCCAAAGCTGATTATATCTTGGTACCGGCTTAATTTAGCCGGATGGTATCCGCCGATATTCCGGTGGAACGGCGCCGAATGGTTGTCGTTAAACGGACTGTAACGCAAATCGAACACACGTGCTTGATCTTTATTGTCGGCCATTACCTGTTCGTCAACCTTACTCGGTAATATCAACTCTTCTTCCTCTTTATCTACCCATTGTTCTTCGCGTAAATACCGGTTTGAAACCCCTATAAAATCGACTCCTACCAATAAAATCAAAATAATACCGGCGTGCATCGCCTTTAACTGCTGCTTCAACACCCCGTAAATAAGTGTAAACGCCAATATCATGAAAATTGCCGAACGCCACACATCATTCCAAACGATGCTTTTCCGTAATTTCATAATTTCCGGCAATACTTGAGCACTTTGTGCGCCCCCAATCTGAGAATCCATCGGACCGCTCAAAGACTGTCCGCTGGCCATCAAAACGATTACCCCTATAATAGAACCTAAGGTAATTCCAGCCGCCTTGATCATGGTTGCGCGCTCCTTACCTTGGTATTCAAACGTCACCATTTGATACACGGCATAAATACCATAGAAAGGCACAATGGCCTGGGCTATAGAAAGCGCCATCATGGGCGTACGGAATTTGTTGTAATACGGCAGCACCTCAAATAGCCACGCATTAAGTGGGAAATATTTCCCCCAAGACAACAATACCGAAATAACAAAGGTTAACAGGGCAAACCATGTGATGTAGGTAAATTCCCGCTGTGCAGAATCATCGGGTCTCCATTTTCGGCGGTTCCACGCAAAGACTTCCCCCAAAATAAAGAAAAACATGAGGATGGCACCCATGTAAACAGGTCCGCTCGTAAACTGCATTTCGCCAAAATACATGGGTAAGCGCTCTGCGTCAAATTCGTTTTCGGGAACCGCTTCGTCGGAACTTCCGCCTTTAAAACGGGGCACAAACAAGGTTAATGTTTCTGATATTCCGTAACTCCAACTGAATGCATAATCGATATCTAGGCCGTTGGCCCCAACCGTTGACTGTCCTTTTTCTGGAATTTCACTCGTTACTTCCGAGCCTCCACGCATGGTGGCTTTGGAATATTCCATGGTGTCGTATATTTTCCCAACGGCCGTAACCACGCCCAAAAGAGACGCCATAACCATGATACCCAATTGGATTCCGTACGATTTCCATTTTTTCTCTTTATACGCCTTAATAGCCGCCACAATGGCGTAGGCACCCATGATGAAACCGGCATAATACGCAATTTGATAATGGAAAAAATTGATCATCATTCCAAAGAAAATCGCAAGTATTACGGCACCCTGAGCCCATTTTTCTCGATTCAATAACATCAAACCGGCAATAACGCCGGGTAACAAGGCCATCGCCTGAACTTTGGTAATATGTCCGGCTTCAAAGCTCGACAAGGTAAAGGTCATGAACGCATAACCCACAGCACCCGCCGCGGCCCACGCTTTGTCAACTTTGAGTATGATAAGCAACAAGAACGTGCTTAACATCGACAAAAAGAGAAAGTCAAAAGGGTGTTTCACCAAATTAAACAGCTGCAAGGGTTTCCATTTTAGCAATAGGCTGCCTTGCTTAATACCCGTTATTAAATTGGAGGGCATACCCGAAAACAAACGATCACTCCACAAGGGATAGTTCCCGGTTTCGGCTTTGATTTCTTTAGCATGCGCGGTCATCATGCGCACTTGCTGCATATCGCCTTGTTGCAACATTTTACCGTCGAGTGCGGGTGCGAAGTACCACATAGCAATAACCCAGAATCCCAAAATAAAAGCCGCAACAATGCCAGCTCTTTTCAAATAGTCTTTATTAACGTTCATGATAAAGTGAAGCGAATTTCCTTATTTTTTCGCAAGATAACACCATTTTATTGTTGTAAAATTGCAGCATGATCGTAAACGACCAAGTCATCTTCGAACTAATCGAAAAAGAAAAGCAACGCCAAACCCACGGAATCGAATTAATTGCCAGCGAAAACTTCGTGAGCGACCAAGTTATGTTAGCCATGGGAAGCGTACTTACCAATAAATATGCAGAGGGACTTCCCAACAAGCGTTACTACGGTGGGTGTGAAATTGTAGACCAGGTTGAACAACTAGCTATTGACCGTTTGAAGGCCCTTTTTGGAGCGGAATGGGCCAATGTGCAACCGCATTCTGGCGCCCAAGCCAATGCCGCTGTCATGCTCGCGGTACTCAATCCCGGCGATAAAATTCTGGGCTTTGATTTGAGTCACGGAGGTCATCTTACCCACGGGTCTCCCGTAAATTTCTCAGGAAAATTATACAACGCGAGTTTCTACGGGGTAGAACGCGAAACCGGCCTCATCGATTACGGAAAAGTAGCTGAAAAAGCCCGTTTGGAACAACCCAAGCTTATTATATGCGGCGCATCTAGTTATTCCCGCGATTGGAATTACGAGCGTTTACGTCAAATTGCCGACGAAGTGGGAGCCCTTTTGTTGGCCGATATTTCTCACCCTTCTGGCTTAATTGCCAAAGGCCTTCTGAACGATCCCCTTCCCCATTGTCATATCATTACCTCCACCACGCACAAAACCTTGCGCGGTCCCCGTGGCGGTATCATCATGATGGGCAAAGACTTCGACAATCCTTTTGGCTACAAAACACCCAAAGGAGAACTCAAACGCATGAGTGCGCTTTTAGATAGTGCGGTTTTTCCAGGTACCCAAGGCGGACCCTTGGAACATGTAATCGCCTCTAAGGCTATCGCTTTTGGGGAAGCCCTTTCAACCGAATTTTTGGAATACGGCAAACGCGTTATTTTGAACGCCCAAGCCCTTTCAGGTGCTATGGTATCGCGCGGTTATTCTATCATTTCAGGGGGTACCGACAACCATTTAATGTTAATAGACTTGCGCAGTAAAAGCGCCACTCTTACTGGTAAATTGGCCGAGGAAACCCTTGGTAAATGTCATATTACCATTAATAAAAATACGGTTCCCTTCGAAGATAGAAGTCCGTTTGTAACCAGCGGTATCCGTTTGGGCACGCCGGCCTTAACCACCCGTGGATTCAACGAAACCGACATGGTACAGATAGCCGATTTTATCGACACGGCACTTATGAACCACAGCGATGATGCGCAACTACAAAAAATCGCGTCGCATATTCACGATTGGGCGGGCAATTATCCGCTTTTTGCGTAATATTTTTTAGACTTGAACCACAAAAAGGGGAATTATCATTTAATTCCCCTTTTTTTATACTCCTATTCCAATGCGAATCAAGTCCGTATTCATTTTAATGCCACTCTTACTAGTATCATCCCATTGCGATAATTACAAAACTTTATTCTTCAAAGATTTGCGTTTTCTCCAAAGCGCCACGATATCCACCCCAAACAACATCGATACCAATCCAATCATGAATAACAGCCAAACCACGGCTTCCAAAATTTCTCTCTGGGGAAGTCCATTCACACGATAAACGCCCAAAGCCAACACCAACCCATGGAACGCCGTCATGGGTATTACTTTCCATTTTAAGCCCCGCGTTTGTATGGTATCCGATTTCCATACCCGCACCGCGCACGCCCCTGCAAAAAACCACTGCGTAATCAATGCGCT
>CAMBBZ010000136.1 GCA_945863965.1 Chitinophaga pinensis
ATGAATTTTTTCTGGCCCGAATTGGAACGTCAAGTGCGGGTTTTGGGAACGGCCCATAAAATTTCCCCCGAAAAAAGTGATGCCTATTTCTACTCAAGGCCTGTTGAATCGCAGGTAGGTGCCATAGTAAGCGCACAAAGTAACGTAATAGAGGAAGATTTAGATTTGGCAGCGGCCGCTGAAACGTTATTGCAGAATCCTGAGCAAATCAAACGGCCCGAACATTGGGGCGGCTATCAGATAGTTCCACATTATATAGAGTTTTGGCAAGGCCGACCGAGTCGGGTTCACGATCGGGTGTTTTATGAACAAACAGATGCCCTTGAATGGAAAAAAGGGCGCTTAGCGCCCTAATATCTTATTAATTTCTTGGATTTAAGACGTTGCCTATTGCAACGCTTAACTTGTTGATGTCGGTTTACCCTAATTGCACCTAGTGGCAAAAGGCATGTCCAAACCCGCTGTTTGATTGCGGGATTTTATAACTATTCAGACTTACCTAGGGCCGAATCGGAAAACTGCTCCATCAAATCGGTAGAAATCCCCGTGAAGGAAAATCCGCCGTCGTGGAACAAATTCTGCATCGTTACCATACGGGTATAGTCACTAAATAAGCTTACGCAATAGGCAGCACAATCAGCGGCTGAGGCATTACCAAGGGGACTCATTCTATCGGCATAATTGTAAAACGCATCAAATCCGCCTACGCCAGAACCGGCGGTGGTTTTGGTTGGGCTTTGAGAAATAGTATTCACACGTACTTTTTTAGATTTACCATAATGGTATCCAAAACTGCGCGCATAGCTTTCTAATAAAGACTTGGCATCGGCCATTTCATTATAATCAGGGAACACCCGCTGGGCCGCGATGTAAGTAAGGGCGCAGATACTGCCCCATTCATTCATCGCATCGTGTTTGTATAAAGTCTGCATCAACCGGTGGAACGACATAGCGGAAATATCGAAGGTCGTATGCATGAAATCGTAATTAATGTCGGTATAGGCTCTTTTTTTGCGCACGTTCAAACTCATTCCCACACTGTGCAAAACGAAATCTAACTTACCACCTAAAAGCTTGGTGCTTTCTGTAACGAGATTTTCCATATCCTCCATTTTCGTTACATCCGCATAGATTAAAGGCGCGTTCAATTTCTCTGCTAATTCTGCCGTTTGCCCTATTTTAGCGGATACAGGCGCATTGGTAAGTACAATTTGCGCCCCTTCTGCTGCACACAATTCAGCCACTTGCCAAGCGATAGACGCGTCGTTCAACGCACCAAAAATGATTCCTTTTTTTCCTTTAAGTAATTGATTTGAGTTCATGGTAATCGGGTCTTTATTGTGCTGCGAAATTAATCCTTTTCCTTCAATGCCCTTGTAATTTTTTGTACCTTACCTATTTTACCCTTGTTTATTAATAAGTTGTGTTATTACTTTACACCAAGATTCAAAATGAAAAAACTACTATTCGTATGGGCTTTTTTGTGCGCTATCATCAGCCTCAACGCTCAAGTTCAAATTGTACCCGGCATTATTAAAGGAAAAGCCGCTAAACACGACGTTCATGCCAAGCATGTCCAAAAAAGAAGTGCGGCTAACCCAAGCGCCTGCGGCACCGATACCTCCACGTTCACTGACTTATCTTCCACCGGTTACCCGTTGATTGCACTTGGTAATGGACAATTAGTAGGTCAGTTTTTTGGTGCACCTCAAGAAATCACGGTGAAAGGATTCCGATTTTTCGCCTATACCCCCTGGGATACCACTGCCAAAATCAAATCCCGAAATGTATTTGCTAAAATTTATAGCGCAGGACCTGATTCACTCCCACGCGGAGCCGCTCTAGACTCTGTTTTAATTAGTATTGATACCATAACAGGCGCGCTTACGTTTGCTAAAATGGCTCAGGATGCAGTATTCAAAAAACCAGTAATCGTTAATTCAGGCTACGTATTAACAGTAGAATGCTTTGAAACTACGAATATTCCTGCTATTGTAACCAACTCTTGGGTAAATGCTGATGGCGAAGGTCGCAATTTATCTAGCATTCAGTTGAACAACCGCTGGTATAAAGGCAGTGCGCTTTCAGTAGCCGGTGTTGCCTTTAATGCCCATTTTCAAATCTTTCCTTTTGTAACCTATAAATACGGAGCTGACTTTACCATTAAAGACGATTGTTATTTGCTTTTGGATTCGTTTAGCTTTATCAATCAATTCCGTAAAACCGTTGCGGGAAGTGTCTTTTACAATAATTACATGTATTACGCGAATTCCGGATTTGACGCCTTGTGTCACTCTTGGACCTACGACAATACCTCTAAACAAAATGACAGAATTGACGGGAAGTTTCGTCCAGGAAGCAAAAAGAACGTTACAATAAAATTGACCTCATTTTCAGTACCGTATTCACTGAACGTAGATTATTGTAAGGATTCTACCGAAAAAACTCTTTATTACAAACCCAATACCCCAGCTATAACCGGCTCAATGGACGGCTGTGTCGGACAAAACTTAACACTGAATATTTCAGCCAATGCCGATGTAACCAACCGCTGGTTTAAAAAACAAACCGATGCCACTGCCTTCAATACGGGTAATTCCTACACGTTAAACAATTTAACGAATAACGATACCTTTTTTATAACAGGCCAAAACGGACCTTGTTTTTCCCGTTCTTACACGGCATTCATTACAGCGAATCAAACACCTACACGCTTAGACGTCTTAAACGATTCTGTTTGTTCTGATGCCAACGCCATATTAAAAGCGAGCACCGATGCTGGCAACATCCTTTGGTATAAAACAGCCACCGGTGGCACCCCCGTTCTTACCGCTAGCGAATTGATAACCGGTAAATTAAATTCTGACACCACCTATTTTGCGGAAGCCAATAACAAAGGATGTTTACTATCCACTGGAAGAAAGGCCGTAACGGCGTTTGTAAACGCCGATTTCGCGCCGCCAAAGCCCACAGGAGCTTCCGACACCAGCGTTTGTTATTCAGGTGGCAATATGGAAGTTACACTCAAAGCTTTTACCAGCAGTAGTGCCAGCATTCGCTGGTTTGATGTTACCACCGGCGGAACGCCCGTGTCACCCACATCAGAATTTAAATATATCGTTACAGGTCGCGGCTCTAAATCGTTCTATGTAGAAACTTGGGACGGTCGCTGCGGATCAGGTCGCCTACCCATAGTCGTTAAAGTGGGTGCCGTTCCTAATACCTTCGCCAAAGTAAGTGATGAAATTTGCCTCGGCGACAGCGCCGATATCGCAGCATCCGCCTCTTGGGGTGATGTTCGTTGGTTTGCTACCAAACAAAGCACCAAACATTATGCAACCGGCAAATTTATTCGCGCCGGCGGATTTACCAATCCTAGAAGCTATGCGTACTATAAAACCATTGATGGCATTTGCGAAAAATCAACCTTTGATAGCATTGAAATCCTTGTCAATATTCCCCCAACCGCCACTGTCGTTAAGGCGAACAACGTGTGCAACGGAGAAAAAGCAAGTATTCAATTGGCCACGACCCAAGGAAGCATCATTTGGTATTTCGATAATGCCGCTAATACCCCTATTTTCACCGGAAACACCCTGAACCTAGGAGAAATTTACAGCAACACCACACGGTATTACGAAACCGAATTAAACGGCTGTAAGTCTGCCAGAAATGCTATTACCGTTAAAGCCCTCGATAAACCCGCCGCCGGCTTCCAATTTGTGGTAGAATTCCCCAAGAAATTAACCTGTACCCCCCTTAATACCAATAATATGAACATCCTTTGGAACTTTGGGGATGGCAAAACGTCAACGGATGATATCGGGGTAAATACTTATGCCACTGAAGGACAGTATACCGTAAAAATGGCCGCCACGAGCACCCTATCTGGTTGTAAAGACAGCGTTTCTGTTAACATCACCGTCAACCACAACCAAATAGAAAGCGCCAAAATGTCGCTAGGCGTATACCCCAACCCAGTAGCTGCTGGAACTCAAATATTCAGTCAAACGCCCATTGAAACCGCCACTTGGTATGACCTAAGCGGCCGATTAATGGCTCAAGAAACGAATACGCCCCAAACCACCAATACCCCAGGTCTTTGGAAATCAACTATTGAAGTACCTGCACATTTGCACAACGGAATTTACTTGCTTCAATTACAGGCCCAAGGCACCACGCAAACCATTAAAATTCAAGTCGATTAATTCGATTATCTTCACTGGGGAAGCGATTCACGCTCGGTACCCAATTAAAAAAGGGCTGCTTCTTAACGAAACAGCCCTTTTTTATTCAATACCTTTATTGAAACTTAGTTGATTTTTTTTATTATTGATACAAATTCATCAGTAATACTATTTGTGAAAGGTTTATTTTGCGGCGAACAAATCCACATATATATGAGTAACATTATTAACTTAACACAGGCTGAAACCGAAACTCACGCCTACCAAAACGAACCACAATTCCAAGGACTAACAAAATCATGTGCAATGGATAAAAGTGCCTATCAGCAACTTTTGGCTCAACTAGGGGTAGAAAAAGTACGTACCTATTTTGGTTTAGATTCAAGTAACAGGCTAAGCATTGTAGTGGTGGGTGTAGATGCTCAAGGGGAGGACATTACAAATGGCGTGATTCTTGGTGATAGTAAATATTGCCCAAATTTTTGCCCTTCTA
>CAMBBZ010000137.1 GCA_945863965.1 Chitinophaga pinensis
ATGAATTTTTTCTGGCCCGAATTGGAACGTCAAGTGCGGGTTTTGGGAACGGCCCATAAAATTTCCCCCGAAAAAAGTGATGCCTATTTCTACTCAAGGCCTGTTGAATCGCAGGTAGGTGCCATAGTAAGCGCACAAAGTAACGTAATCGAGGAAGATTTAGATTTGGCAGCTGCCACTGAAACGTTATTGCAGAATCCTGAGCAAATCAAACGGCCCGAACATTGGGGCGGATACCAAATAATCCCGCATTATATAGAGTTTTGGCAAGGCCGACCCAGTCGCGTTCACGATCGGGTTTTTTACGAAAAAACAGCTTCCTCTGAATGGAAAAAAGGGCGCTTAGCGCCCTAATATCTTATTAATTTCTTGGGTTTATGACGTTGCCTATTGCAACGCTTAATTTGTTGATGTCGGTTTATCCTAATTGCACCTAGTGGCAAAAAGCATGTCCAAACCCGCTGTTTGATTGCGGGATTTTACAACTATTCAGACTTACCTAGGGCCGAATCGGAGAATTGCTCCATTAGATCGGATGAAATACCGGTAAAGGAAAATCCGCCGTCGTGGAACAAATTCTGCATGGTTACCATGCGGGTATAGTCGCTAAACAAGCTCACGCAATAGGCGGCACAATTAGCGGCAGAGGCATTACCAAGAGGACTCATTTTATCGGCATAGTTATAAAACGCATCAAATCCGCCAACGCCCGAACCGGCGGTGGTTTTGGTTGGACTCTGGGAAATGGTATTCACGCGGACTTTTTTAGATTTACCATAATGGTATCCAAAACTGCGCGCATAGCTTTCTAATAAAGACTTGGCATCGGCCATTTCGTTATAATCAGGAAACACACGCTGAGCCGCTATGTAAGTAAGGGCACAAATACTACCCCATTCGTTCATCGCATCGTGCTTGTATAAAGTCTGCATCAACCGGTGAAACGACATAGCTGAAATATCGAAGGTCGTATGCATGAAATCGTAATTAATATCGGTATAGGCTCTTTTCTTGCGCACGTTCAAACTCATTCCCACACTGTGCAAAACGAAATCTAACTTCCCCCCTAACAGATTGGTACTTTCGGAAACAAGATTTTCCATATCCTCCATTTTTGTTACATCCGCATAGATTAAAGGCACATTCAATTTTTCAGCCAATTCTGCTGTTTGTCCTATTTTAGCAGATACCGGGGCGTTGGTAAGCACAATTTGGGCACCTTCCGCTGCGCACAATTCAGCCACTTGCCAAGCGATAGATGCATCGTTCAACGCACCAAAAATGATTCCTTTTTTTCCTTTTAGTAATTGATTTGAGTTCATTGTGATCCGTTATTTATTGTGCTACGAAATTAATCCTTTTCCGGCAATGCCCTTGTAATTTTTTGTAACTTATGGATTTTGACCTTGTTTATTAATAAGTTGTGTTATTACTTTACACAAAGATTCAAAATGAAAAAACAACTATTTTTATGGGCGTTTTTATGCGCACTTATCAGCCTTAACGCTCAGGTTCAAATTATACCGGGCCAAATCAAGGGAAAGGCAGCTAAACACGACGTCTATGCCAAGCATGTCCAAAAAAGAGGCACTTCTAATCCCAGCACCTGCGGTACCGATACCTCTACGTTTACCGACTTATCTTCAACCGGATACCCACTGATTGCTTTAGGCAATGGCCAATTAGTAGGTCAGTTTTTTGGTGCACCGCAGGAAATAACGGTGAAAGGATTTCGATTCTTTGCTTATACCCCTTGGGATACGAGTGCTAAAATCAAATTCCGAAATGTATATGCTAAAATTTATAGCGCTGGACCTGATTCCCTCCCACGTGGAGCCGCTCTAGACTCCGTTTTGATTCGTGTGGATACCGTAACCGGGTCGCTCACCTTTGCTAAAATGGCCAAAGATGCGGTCTTTAAAAAACCCGTTGTCGTTACTTCTGGCTATGTTTTGACCGTAGAATGTTTTGAAACTACGAATATTCCTGCCATTGTAACCAATTCATGGACTAATGCCGACGGCGAAGGTCGTAATTTATCTAGTATTCAATTGAACAACCGCTGGTACAAAGGCAGTGCCCTTTCAGTTGCCGGTGTTGCCTTTAATGCCCACTTTCAAATGTTTCCTTTTGTAACCTATAAATACGGTGCAGACTTTACCATTAAAGACGATTGTTATATGCTTTTGGATTCGTTTAGCTTCATTAATCAATACCAAAAAACCGTTGCTGGAAGTGTCTTTTACAATAATTACATGTATTACGCTAATTCCGGATTTGACGCCTTGTGTCACACTTGGACGTACGACAATACCTCGAAACAACTTGAAAAAATTGACGGAAAGTTTCGTCCGGGTAGCAAAAAGAACGTTAAAATAAAATTGACCTCATTTTCAGTACCGTACTCACTGAACGTAGATTATTGTTACGATTCGACTGAAAAAACACTTTACTACAAACCCAATACTCCTGCCATAACAAGCTCTATGGACGGCTGTGTCGGACAAAATTTAACACTTAATATTACGGCTAATTCGGATATAACCAACCGATGGTTTAAAAAACAAACCGATGCCACTGCCTTCAACACGGGCAATACCTATACATTAAACAATTTAACTCAAAACGATACTTTCTTTATTACCGGACAAAACGGACCTTGTTTTTCACGTTCCTACACCGCATTGATAACGGCGAATCAAACGCCCTCGCGCTTAGATATCCTTAACGATTCTGTATGTTCTGATGCCAATGCCATCTTAAAAGCGAGCACCGATGCCGGCAACATCCTTTGGTATAAAACCGCCACCGGTGGTACCCCCGTTCTTACTGCTAGCGAATTGGTAACCGGTAAATTAATTTCCGACACCACCTATTATGCCGAAGCCAATAATAAAGGCTGTTTGCTTTCAACAGGAAGAAAAGCCGTTAAAGCGTTTGTAAACGCCGATTTCGCCCCGGCTAAGCCTACAGGAGCTTCCGACACCAGCGTTTGTTATTCAGGTAGCAATATGGAAGTTACACTAAAAGCTTTTACCAGCAGCAGTGCCAGCATTCGCTGGTTTGATGTTACCACCGGCGGAACGCCCGTGTCGTCCACATCAGAATTTAAATACATCATTACAGGTCGCGGATCTAAATCCTTCTATGTTGAATCATGGGACGGTCGCTGCGGATCAGGTCGCCTGCCCATCGTAGTTAAAGTTGGCGCCGTTCCTAACACCTTCGCCAAAGTAAGCGATGAAATTTGCCTTGGCGATAGCGCCGATATCGCAGCATCGGCCTCTTGGGGTGATGTTCGTTGGTTTGCTACCAAGCAAAGCACCAAACATTATGCAACCGGCAAATTTATTCGCGCCGGCGGATTTACCAACCCTAGAAGCTATGCCTACTATAAAACCATTGATGGCATTTGCGAAAAATCAACCTTTGATAGCATTGAAATCCTTGTCAATATTCCTCCAACTGCCACCATCGTTAAGGCGAACAACGTGTGCAACGGAGAAAAAGCAAGTATTCAATTAGCCACCACACAAGGAAACGTTATTTGGTATTTCGACAATGCCGCTACTGCCCCTATTTTCACTGGTAACACACTCAATTTAGGAGAAATTTACAGCAATACCACTCGGTATTATGAAACAGAACTAAACGGTTGTAAATCTGTGCGGAATGCCATTACCGTTAAAGCCCTCGACAAACCCGCTGCCGGCTTCCAATTTGTGGTAGAATTCCCCAAGAAATTAACCTGTACGCCCCTTAATACCAATAATATGAATATACTTTGGAACTTTGGGGATGGCAAAACGTCAACCGATGATATCGGGGTAAATACCTATGCCACTGAAGGACAGTATACCGTAAAAATGGCCGCCACGAGCACCCTATCTGGTTGTAAAGACAGCGTTTCTGTTAACATCACCGTTAATCACAACCAAATAGAAAGCGCCAAAATGTCGTTAGGCGTATACCCCAATCCAGTAGCTGCCGGTAACCAATTATTCAGTCAAACGCCTGTTGAAACCGCCACTTGGTATGACCTAAGCGGCCGCCTATTGGCTCAAGAAACGAATACGCCCCAAACCACCAATACCCCAGGTCTTTGGAAGTCAACTATTGAAGTACCTGCACATTTGCGCAACGGTATCTACTTGCTTCAATTGCAAGCCCAAGGCACCACGCAAACCATTAAAATTCAAGTCGATTAATTCGATTATCTTCTTGGGGGAAGCGGTTCACGCGCTGTACCCAATTAAAAAAGGGCTGTTTCGTTAAGAAGCAGCCCTTTTTTATTCAATACCTTTATTGAAACTTAGTTGATTTTTTTTATTATTGATACAAATTCATCAGTAATACTATTTGTGAAAGGTTTATTTTGCGGCGAACAATCCACATATATATGAGTAACATTATTAACTTAACACAGGCTGAAACCGAAACTCACGCCTACCAAAACGAACCACAATTCCAAGGTCTAACAAAATCATGTGCAATGGATAAAAGTGCCTATCAGCAACTTTTGGCTCAACCAGGGGTAGAAAAAGTACGTACCTATTTTGGTTTAGATTCAAGTAACAGGCTAAGCATTGTAGTGGTGGGTGTAGATGCTCAAGGGGAGGACATTACAAATGGCGTGATTCTTGGTGATAGTAAATATTGCCCAAATTTTTGCCCTTCTA
>CAMBBZ010000138.1 GCA_945863965.1 Chitinophaga pinensis
CAAATCCGATATCCGGATTGCTACGGCATCGATATGAGTAAATTAGGCGATTTTGCCGCGTTCCGCGCCGCCGTTGCGCTGCATAAAGAACGCGGAAATGAAGCGCTCTTGGGGGAAATCTACACGCAAGCATTGCTCGAACTACAAAAGCCCCATCCGGAACAGCGGAACGTAGTGAAAGACTTATATGCCAATTTGGATGAAACCGACCTTTCGAAGAAAATCTCTGAAATAGTGCGTCCCGATAATGTTCGTTTCGAATTTGACATGGTCTTTCAAACCGTCGACAACCTACACAAAGCCTGTCCGAACGACCTTGGCGATTGGTATTTCACCGGCGACTATCCAACTCCCGGCGGAACCGCCGTGGCCAATCGAAGCTTTGCTTACTATTTCGAAGGCCGAAAAGAACGCGCCTATTAATCCCGAATTAATCCACCAAAAACCATACTTTTGTACCCATGAGCAGCGTGAACGAAATTCTTGATCAATTAAGAAATCAATTTGAAAAGAACCTAATCCACACCACCGCCGAATTCAAACGCATTCGAGCCGGTAAAGCCTCTCCCGAAATGTTAGAGGGCATTTTCATTGACTATTATGGAGCCTCAACGCCCATAAGTCAAGCCGCTAGTGTCAATACTCCTGATGCCCGTACGCTCGTAATACAACCTTGGGATAAATCGCTTATTAGACCTATCGAAACCGCTATTATCAATAGCAATTTGGGCTTTGCCCCTCAAAACGATGGCGAACAAATACGTATCAGCTTGCCTCCTGTAACCGAAGAACGACGTAAAGAACTCGTTAAAAGAGCTAAAACCGAATCTGAAAGTTCAAAAGTGGGTATTCGTAACTTACGCAAGGAAGCCAACGAGAAAATTCGCAAACTCAAAAGTGACGGCGTAAGCGAAGACGAAATGACAACCGGAGAAGACCGCGTTCAGAAAATGGTCGATGTGTATATCAAAAAAACCGAAGATCTTCTTTCCGACAAGGAAAAAGAGATCATGACGGTATAATGCGCATTCGCGCTTGTACCTCTCGCGCCCTAAGCATCAAACTATCTAAATTATTGGCGGTTACCGTTACATGTCCCAACTTCCTATCCGGACGTGTTTCAGTCTTACCGTATAAATGCACAAAAACATCCGTTTGCGACTCCCAAAATTGGGCTTCTTCTAATTGATAGGTTCCCGAAAAATCGCTGGGTCCTACTAAATTTATCATTGCCGAAGGAACCTTCAAGCCCATCGGTCCCAATTCCAATCCCAATAATATACGATTCAATTGCGCAAATTGACTGGTTTGGAATCCTTCAATACTGTGATGTCCGCTGTTATGTGGCCTTGGGGCAATTTCGTTGACCCAGATTTCTCCACTTTCCGTGAGGAACATTTCCACCGCAAACAATCCAGGCGATTCAAAAGTAGCTACCACCTTTTTTGCGATTTTTTCTGCCTCAAGCAAAATTTCTTCGCTTACCATCGAAGGCGAATATAAAAATTCTACCAAATTACTCTCCGGATTAAAATACATATCAATTGCGGGATACGTTTCTAAATGCCCGTGAACATCTACCGCTACGATAAAAGCCAATTCTTTTACGTTTTCCGCAAATTGTTCTATTAAAATTGGTCCCGAAAAAGGAGAGCCATGGGCCATCAATTGCGCTTTCTTAACAATAGCGACGCCCTTACCGTCGTATCCACCGCGACGCGACTTTACCACCACGCGCTCACCCGAAAAGAAATCGAGATCCCAAGAATCGGCATCACTCTTTAAATGATAAGGCGCCGTTGGAATTCCGTGTAGGTCGAAATACGCTTTCTGTTCCCCTTTGTCTTGTATCATTTTCAACACCCCAGGCTTGGGAATTACAGTCTTGCCTTCCGATTCCAATTCTATTAGGGTATCCACATGAATGTGTTCGATTTCCCAAGTAAGGATATCGCACTGCGCAGCCAAACGGCGCAAGGCTTGAGGGTCTTGCAGTGAACCCAAAACAAACGCATCCGCAAAGGGTCGGGCTGGACAATCTTCTTGCGTTTCAAGCACTACATATTGCACCGAGTTGGTTGTTTCTTTTGCGGCCTCAAGCAGCATCATTCCCAATTGTCCACCGCCGATAATTCCAATACGCATTGCTTGATTCATGGTGCAAAATTACCGCCTACAAACAGCATTTCCTCGAAATTTGCGAATAACCCAAAAATCAAACAAGAATTCCATTAATTTTGTATATTCGAATTATATGCCTGACCCCCTCCCGGTACACTTGTTAAGTATCAGCACCGCAATCCCCACTTTCAGCTCGTGGATCGTTGTAATTCTCTGTCTGATAACCATCGGATTTTTCTCCGGAATGGAAATTGCCTTTATTTCAGCTAATAAATTACGCATCGAATTACGCAGCAAACAAGGCGTTTTTGGAGGTAAATGGGTAGCAAAATACATCAAAGAACCCAACGAATTTATATCAACCGTTTTAGTAGCGACCAATTTATCACTGGTAATTTATGGTATCGCCATGGGCGATATCTTGCATTACTATTTATCTATTATCGTTTCCAATGCCCTGGCCAAATTTATATTAACCACGATGTTAAGTACCGTAATCGTATTGATAACGGCCGAATATATTCCCAAAACCATTTTCCGATTGCAAGCCGACACCCTATTATTTGTTTTCGTAGCGCCCTTTCGCGTGGCTCATATCTTATTATGGCCCTTAATTGCGTTTACGAAAGGCGCTTCCACTACTTTATTGTCGCTGTTTACCCAAACCGATACTACCACACAAACCAAGGTGTTTTCTAAGGTAGATTTAGATGAATTTATTTCGAGTATCGAAAGTTCCAAAGACATGGATGCGCAAGAACTCGATACCGAAGCCTTCCGAAATGCCCTCGAATTCTCAGAAGTAGATGTCCGCGAAATTATGGTTCCCCGCAAAGAATTGGTGGGACTTGAAATCCACACGTCTATCGACGAACTCACCCAAACCTTTATAGAAACCTCGCTTTCCCGCATTCTCATTTATCGGGAAAACATCGATAATATTATCGGTTTTGTGCACCACAGCGATTTATTTCATAAGCCTGAAAAACTCAACGAAATACTCCACCCGGTAATCATTACGAGTGAAAATACTGAAGCCCAGCTGCTGCTGCGCCGCTTTATTTTTGAACGGAAGAGCCTCGCCGTAGTAGTCGACGAATTCGGCGGTACCGCAGGAATCGCAACCGTTGAAGATTTAGTAGAAGAAATCTTTGGGGAAATAAAAGACGAATTCGACACAGAAGATGCGTTCGAGCTGCAGCTAGGCGATAACCACTACCGTTTCGCCGCTCGTTTGGAAATTGATTACCTAAATGAAAAATACGATTTTGATTTCAAAGAAGGCGATTACACTACATTAGGCGGTTATATCATCTTTTATGCCGAGCGCATTCCAGAATTGAACGAAACGCTGCGCTTCGAAAACCTCGAATTCCACATTACCAAAATCGATGGCGCCCGCATTGAAGAGGTAGAGTTGAAGCGGTTCTAAAACCGCACCACAAACTCCGCTACCTGGTACAAACCAAAAATCCCGTAAACATTTGCAATATTGCCCTCCACCTTCGTGGGCGTTTGCGTGATACTGCCCTGCTGCCACAAATGGGCGTTCCGATCGTTATAATACCGGTACAATTCCGGATGTAAATTCTCCACCACCACGCGGTACGATTCCGTGCGCTCCAGCTCCGAAACCCCCAAAGCCCGATAAAACTCGAACGAATACCGCAAACCGTTAAACGTGACATCGTTAAATAACAATTCCCGACTCGCATACACGTTGTACGGATTCCGCAAAAAAGCCAAATCGTTACCCGATATCGGTAACTTCCGCACCCGTAATACACTGTCTATCCGAGCACCCGAACCGTCACGCTCGTACAACCAATAACGCTCCTCCACGTACAACCGATAAAAATTATCCGTATACGCACTATCTCGAAAACGCAAACGAAATCCCGTTGTGCGACCCAAAAAGCCCACTACCACCGGAAACGTTTGAACCCCCTGAATCTGTAATCGCGTTGGCGACCGCAATTCCCGCGTAAACCCCTTTAATCCGTGCACCACCTCCACCCGAATCGAATCGTTTGGAACTGCCATAAATAAAGACGACGCATACCAACCATCGCGCAGGTGTGCCATCGGAAAACGCTGACCCTTAGACACCAAAACCACCGAAGCATCGGCTACAAAATCATATGCCTCTGTAATGCCCGAAACCCGACCAATTTGGACCCGTGCCTGACTGTCCGCGCACAAAAATGCATTTAAAAAATACGCATTCGGCTTCTCACCGCTATCCGTTACACGCACCTCCTTCACACAAGAACCTAAAGTTCCCCCGAAGAATAAAACGATATAAACCCAAATACGCATCAGAAATCAATTTGATAATTAACAAAGGGCAAAATAGGCAACAAACTGACCTGGTACAAACTGCGACTGCCGCCCTGACCCAATCCCAGATTTACGTAGAACGGATTCAACCGATTGTACGCATTGTACACGCCAAAAACCCACCGCCGCTTTCTCTTTTCGGGGGAAGTTTTTTCGTACGTGAACGAAAAATCCAACCGATGGTTATCCGCAGCCCTTAAATTATTGCG
>CAMBBZ010000139.1 GCA_945863965.1 Chitinophaga pinensis
GAAATTACCGATCCTTTAGATAAATCGGGAAAGAGTTTGGGTTGGACGGATGTAGCCAAGTTGAATTACGCGGAGCCGGGGCTTAGAAAGGCCATGATTGAAAGTATGAAGTTTTGGATCGACAGTGTGGATTTGGATGGATTCCGTTGTGATGTAGCGATGGATGTTCCTGCTGATTTCTGGGCGGAAGCCACCACCGAGTTGAGAAAAGTGAAGCCCGTTTTCATGTTGGCCGAATCGGAAGAACACGATATGGACCAATTTAACGGGTCGTTCAACGCGTATTACGGTTGGGAAGTACATCATCTCTTGAATAAGATTTCCCAAGGAAAGGAAACGCCGAAAGAGTTGTGCAAGCAGGTGGAGCGTAAGCATAAGAAGTTCCCTACGGATGTTTTTCCGATGAATTTCATTACCAATCACGATGAAAATGCATGGAATGGAACCTTGTTCGAGCGCATGCCTAATTCTTGGAAGGCGATGGCCGTATACACCTATCTCACGCCGGGTATCCCTTTGTTGTATACGGGTCAGGAAGTGGGAAATAGTAAGCGATTGGCATTCTTTGAAAAGGACAATATTATGGCGAGTCGCGACGCGGCTTCCATAAGCGCGTTTTATCGCGAATTGGGCAAGTTGAAGCGTTCTCTGCCTGAAATGGGTATCAGCGGTCAGTTGAATAATCCGGTCTCCTTTGACGTTCATAATAAAGCGTTGCTTTCATGGGTGCGTGAAACGGCAGAAGCGGATAAAACCCAACGCAGCCGCACCTATGTGGTGGTGAATATGTCGGATAAAACCCAGAAATGGGGTAAGAGACCTGCGGGTAATGTAGTGTTAAGCTCTGGTTTAGCAGCAAACACGATAGAACCTTGGGGTTATCGCGTTATTAAAATGACCTATAAATCGAAATAATCGTGTCAATTGTAACTTTGATTGGCGTATAGAGTAAGATCAATTAGCCGTTAAAACAAAGAGCCAAGGCATTGCCTTGGCTCTTTGTTTGCTATTTGGGGAAGTTTCTTAACAACCGCCTAGGTTGAAATGATAGATTAGGGTGCCATCGACCATATCGGACGTAGTTCTCAAATTGGGTTTTACGATTTGGAATTCGATTCGGATAATTTTTCGTCCAATCGGAATGAAATGAAACAGTTTTTCTGGGATGCAGCTGTATTGAAAGGTGCCTTTCTTCGTTGTTTTCATTTTCAAAGCGGCAAAATCACCCGCTTTTCGGGCGTTAGCAGCGATAAGGTAAGATGCCCCTGTTTCATCGTATGCAATGGGATAAACATACAAATCGTCGGCATTTTGCATGCTTACTTTGTCTTCTGCAGCATTGTTGTATACAATGGAGAATACGTCTCTGGTAGTGGTTGCGATGGTGTCTTTTTTCTCACCGCGACCTAAAGGAACGGTTAAGAACTTCACTATGGGTCCAACTGGCGGATCTACCACTACCAATAAGTCTTCGGTTTTGCGATCGGGATCGCCGTATCCGCCGCCGTCTTTGGGTTTTACTAAGAAATGGAAGTCTTCTTTGTACACGTTGGCTGCTGAGGTTTCATAAAACTCCGTGGGAGTCATAATAAAGCTATACACGCCCTCCGCTTCTTTGGTCATTTTAAGCGCTTCGTTGCTATTTTTCCAAGCAGCGCCACCGATGCCATTCGCCAATGGGTGTCCTGCGGGATGTTCTTTTGGCTTCCATGTCCAAATATAAATATCTTCTGTTTGCGCCAATTCGACGATACCCCAATCGTTGCTGGTGAGCTTCAAGTTCACCATGATTTTGCAGGGTTTATCTGGTGCAAATTCTTCCGGTTTGTCTAAATATGCCGATTGGGAAAAC
Source organism: Chitinophaga pinensis (assembly GCA_945863965.1). Classification (GTDB taxonomy): domain Bacteria; phylum Bacteroidota; class Bacteroidia; order NS11-12g; family UBA955; genus VMCP01. Next base: position 1,853 of record CAMBBZ010000139.1, read on the forward strand.
AGGTTTCCGGTAAGGGCAATTGCAATAAATGCAAAAATGGATACGATTATTTTTTTCATTTTCTGCGGAATTTATATTGATAAATGGTAGTGGGAGTGGTGCCGCTCTCGCAATAGCGGGTGAGTTCAAACTCTAAAGTTGCATCCACGGCACGAACGGTGCGTAGCAATCTACAATCGTAAGTTAACGTGTCGTTATTGCTCGTAATATTTTTGAAATGGACGCGGCTGGGAGCGTCGTTATTATCAAACGCCCATACCCCGTTGGCACCCATGAACAAAGGATCTGTCTGATTGAAGGTATAGGTGAAATCTTTAGAATTCACGGTAAGTTCAATCCCGTTTTCTACAAATATTTCGCTTATATCTAATACGTTTTCCTTTTCTACATCTTTGGGGTCGTATTGGTGTACTTCCGCCAATATCCAAGTGGCATTAATGCCTTCAATTTTACTCGATGGCGCATAAATTTCATCGCGGGATTTCTCACAAGCGCCGAAGGCCAAAGCCGTGGCGATTAGGGTTAAAATAAATGTTTTTTTCATTAGTTACATCCTCCTTCTTCGTTAAAAATAAAGCCAGCGGTTCTTTCTGACATGGGAAATTGTATGAGCATTCCGGGACAGCTCCATGGCGATTGACGTATGGTAATGGTTTCGCCGGCAGCGCCGCGGCGGCGCAATTGCTGAGTCCAGTCGCCTTCAAAAGCAAACTCCAATTTGCGTTGTTTTTGAATCTCTGCTTTTAAAGCGGTATTATTAATGCTTGGATTAAGTGCTACAAAATTGATTTCGTAGGCCCTTTTTCGGATCGCATCGGTAATGGCAATGGCAACCGACAAATCGCCGCCGGTTTCTACGATACTCTCGGCGTGCATCAACGCGATATCCGAGAAATTCAACAAAGGAACGTTGAATACGTCTTTATCAAATTTGTGGGTTACAAAAAATTGGTTGGATTTGCCTTCGTTCTTGATTTCGTAGAACGCACGTCTGCGGTCGTTAGGGTCCATCGCTTCTTTCATGAAGCTAGCCGATGGTTTTAGCGCAGGATTGGGGTTGTTATCGGAGCGGAAGTTATTGATAAAAGCGCTGGCGCGGTTGTCGTTGATATTGGTGCTAATTAGCTGAAAAATTACTTCTTCGGGAGCCCCTTGGGTATAGCGATTCAAGCTATCAGAAAATTTGTATTTATTAGAGTTTACCAATTCAGTGGTGATTTTTACCGCTTCTACGTGGTCGTTCATGAAGAAAAGTACTTTCGCTTTCAAAGCTTTAGCGGCATCGGTGTTCGCGTAGTTTCCGTTGTCGTTTGGTAACATGCCCAACGCGGTGTTCAAATCGCTTAAAACCTGATTATACACAGCGCCCACGCTGCTTCTGAGTTCGATGTTTTTATCGGCTTTCAAACGAATGGGAACGCCGGGATGTGAATTATCAGCGGTAAATCCGTAGGGCTGCGCCCATAATTTCACCAATTCCCAATGGCACCAAGCCCGCAAGAAATGCCCTTCGCCCATAATCCGTGTTTTGTCTTCTTGGGGAAGTCCTTCTATCAAGTCGATGTTGTCAAAAATGGTATTGATGCGTAAAATACAGTTGTAGAAATCCAGATATTCACGGTCGGCGGTACGGAAAGAAAAGGTACCTCTGTTGAATATGGTATAGTACAAGCTACCTGCAGAATTTTGGGGTTCCGATAAATTTTCCCCCAATAATTCGTGGTAGTTTTGAACCGAACCGTTCATTAAATTGGCAAATTCGTCGTAGCAGGAATTCAGCAATGCTTTTATGTCTTCGGGAGTTTTTAATGCGTCTTCGCTCAGCGTTAAATTCTCTGGACGTAGATCGAGCATTTTTTTACATGAAGTTCCGGTTCCTAGCAGTGCGGTAATGGCTACTGCCCAAAGGATGTTTGCGTATGTTTTCATGTTTAGAAGGTTAAATTTAAGGTTAAGTTGTAGGATTTTTCTTGTGGAGCCGTTAAATATATAATGTTGGACGACATGTTTCTATCCGCTGGATTTTCAAAGTCGCGGGCAATTTCAGGATCTCCACCCGTGAAATTGGTAAATGTAAGTAGGTTAACACCGGTGAGCGTGATTTGTGCATTGTCGATTGCTTTACCGAACCAATTAGCGGGCAGGCGATAGCTCAAGCTGATATTGCGCAATCGCATATAAGATCCGTCTTCTAGGAATAATGTGGTGTTGTATTGATAAGGATCCGGTGGAAGGCCGTATTGTTCGGTTTGCAGCGATAATTTGGGATATTTCGCCTCATCGCCGGGCTTTCTCCAATGGTTGTAATAATCGGTGGTCATGTTCCAATCGGTAACCACACCATTTTGACGTTTAGCGGAGGAGTTGTAAATATTACCACCGATTTTATAGACAAATAATAGGTTTAAGTTCCAATTTTTATAGGTGAAGGTATTGGTAAACCCGCCTACGGCTTTGGGTAATACGCTACCTACAGAAACGCGATTTTCGTTGCTCCAAGTCAAGGTTTCGTTGCCATCTGCATCGAGGTAAACAGGACGACCCGTTTCTTTGTCTACGCGGGCGAATCGCACAATATAATTCGTTCCAATAGGCTCTCCAACCACCACGCGGGTATCGTTGGTTCCCCCAGAAACAGCGTCTTGAGTATAAACCCCAATGTCGAGGATTTTGTTATAGTTACGGGCTATATTGAACTGAGTTTTCCAAGAGAAATTCTCGGTGCGAATATTAGTAGAGCTAAATGAAAACTCGATTCCGGAGTTGTTTACGGCACCTACGTTATCGTAATACGACGAGAAACCTAAAGAGCG
>CAMBBZ010000140.1 GCA_945863965.1 Chitinophaga pinensis
TTTATCATCGCAGGTTTGGCCTTAGGAATGTTGGCCTCTTGCGGCGGATCGGCTGAAGCACCTGCAGAAACGGCTACAACCACTGAAACAACAACCACAGAAGCCACTACAGCAGAAGAAGGTATTGCGGAAATCACCATTGAGTCTAACGACGACATGAAATACAATTTAAAAACCTTGAATGTTAAAGCGGGCGATCAAGTCGTTCTTACTTTAATTAACAAAGGTACTATGCCAAAAGAGGCTATGGGACACAACATCACCATTCTAAAACAAGGCGTTGACCTAGAAGAATACGCGATGGCCGCTTCTAAAGCCAAAGACAACGAATACCAAGTAAAAGGACGCGAGGGCGATGTGATTGCGCATACCAAATTACTAGGTCCTGGAGAAAGTGAAACCATCACCTTCAATGCGCCTGAAGCCGGTACGTATAAATTCATTTGCACGTTTCCCGCGCATTACGGTTTGATGCAGGGTGATTTCATCGTGAAATAATTAATTTCAAATACATTCAAAAAAGGCTTCCCTACGGAAGCCTTTTTTATTTCTGCGGTTCTTATTTCAGGTCGACATAGGCTTTCGAAGTGGAATAGGGAAACGACAAAAGGCAGTCACCTGCGACGCCACGTTATTGGGCATATACGTTCATTTTAAAATACGTTGCCGCGCTTTTATGCTGAAATTAAAACTCAAACACGCTGCGTTTGATATTCAATTGTTCGCTCTTGCGATAATTGGGCCCTATTTCGGCGTGCACCACATGAACTTGTTCGGGGTGTTCTTTAAATAAAAGTGTGTTTTGAAACCTCCATGCGGTCACCTTTGCGGGTAGCTTAGGTACCTCCAAATAAAACCAAGTGGCTTCAGACTCTTCCTCAAACCCAATTAGAGACAACGGAAGTTTATCCCAATGCTGCGCTTTGTTTTTTGCGAAAAGTGCCAATTCTTGATTGAAGATTTTTTGCAACTTTCGCATGGTGGAACTGTCGCGCTTTCGAGGATCAAAATTCAGTCCTCTGTCTTTCAACGACTGTTGTATATCATCGGTAAACAAACGCACTTCTATTTGTGCCTCCGTTTGGTTTTGACTGATTCTAATATGGGAAACACCCACATAAAAAGGGTGCATCCAAGATCCCAAGACAAAAAAAAGGATCACAAAAAGCAGGGGAACGGCTATTTTTGTTCGCGCTTGTTTCACCCACGCAAAATACAACGCAATGACGAACTTGGCTATTTTATCGCTCAAACCCCACCTAATTTGGCTAGAATTAGGTTTCAAACACCTTCTAGACTTTAATGGATACGACCATATGCTGTTTCTGTGGATGTCGTTTTTGGCCCTCACTTGGGCCGGGTACAAACGAGCATTGCTTCAAGTGAGCGTATTCACGCTGGCACATTCCTTAACATTGGCCTTGAGCGTTTTCTATTCCAATCCCATTTCAAGCGATTGGATTGAGCGACTCATTGCCCTTAGCATTGGCATCAGCGCCCTTGTGAATCTGCTCCCTAAAACAATTATTAGGCCGCAGGCCTGGGTCCCAAATGCCCTCATCTTTATATTCGGATTGATACATGGCATGGGATTTTCGGGTTTGCTGCGCTCACTTTTGGGACCTGATTCGGAGGTTTGGTCGCCCTTGCTTTTTTTTAATATCGGACTTGAAATCGGACAAATTGCATGGGTAGCCCTACTCTTGTTGGTTCAAAGCGGGCTGCGACACTATAAAAAGGATTGGTTCATGCCCTATCAAGTAGGATCCGCATGGTTCGGTCTTTTATTAAGTATGTATCTTTTTATCAGCCGTTTCTAAACACGGATATCCTCGTGAAACAAGTCGAATTGCGTATATTCGCCGTTTCATGAATTCCATTTTACGCAAAACCATCGGCGCCAGCCTTATTTTTTTTCTCGGGGGAATTTCATTCACGTCCGCACAAAATACCTATAATAATCCCGCATCAAATCACGGAAACCGATTTGAACAATTGGGAAGTATTTTAACAGACCCAAGCGAATACCGCACCGCCTCGGGTGCCCCAGGACATAAATACTGGCAACAAAAAGCCGATTACAAAATCAAGGCGAGATTAGACGAAGAAAATAAATTGTTGTACGGCGATGAAATTATCACCTATACCAATAATTCACCCGATGCCCTAACCTATTTATGGTTGCAATTAGACGAGAACCAACACGCGCCCGATGCCGAAAGCCACTTCTTTAATACCGAAACCTTAGACAATAGAGGTTCCGCCATAACGCCCATTATAACGCAGGAAGCCTTAGAAAGCATGAACATACAGGAGCGCTTTAGAGGACACGGTGTGATCATTGAATCGGTGCTAGATGCCAAAAACAAACCCCTGCCCTATACGGTAAACTATACCATGATGCGCGTTGATTTGGCCAAGCCGTTAAAGCCGGGCAAATCGTTCAAATTTCGCATCCAATGGCATTATAAAATTCCCGAGAAATCTAAAATTGGAGGCCGTGGCGGTTACGAACATTTTGACGAAGACGGCAACGATTTATTCACCATTTCGCAGTGGTACCCGCGTATGTGCGTGTATTCCGATTATCAGGGTTGGAACCACAAACAATTTACCGGCCGTGGCGAATTTTCCTTGGTTTTTGGCGACTTCGAAGTGGAAATGACCGTTCCTACTGACCATATAATCGCGTCTACAGGCGAATGCACCAACTATAAGGAGGTATTGAGTCCGGACGAGCTTGCACGTTGGGAAACTGCCCAAAATGCAACGAGTCCCGTTCAAATTGTAGGACTTTTAGACATTCAAAGCAAAGAACGTCAGGCGGATCAGAGTGCGGTTAAAATATGGAAATACACAGCCAAAAACGTGCGCGATTTTGCATGGGGCAGCTCACGCAAATTCGCTTGGGATGCTATGGGTATTGAAATCGACGGTCGCAAGGTGATGTGCATGAGTTACTATCCAAAAGAATCCTATGCGCTTTACAATTTGTATTCTACCAAGGTTGTTGCCCATACAATCAAAACCTATTCCAAATTTACCATACCTTATAACTATCCCGTAGCCATTTCCGTAGAAGCTTCTAGCGGTATGGAATACCCTATGATTTGCTTTAATTACGGCAGAACCGACAAGCAAGGCAATTACAGTGAGGCCATAAAGTATGGAATGATAGGGGTGATTATTCATGAGGTGGGACACAATTTCTTTCCTATGATTATCAATTCCGACGAGCGCAATTGGAGCTGGATGGACGAGGGCTTGAATACCTTTGTGCAGTTTTTGACGGAACAAGAATTTGACAATAATTATCCATCGCGCCGGGGTCCCGCACACAAAATCGTGGACTATATGAAGCTTCCCAAAGAACGCTTAGAACCTATAATGACCAATTCCGAGAACATTATTGAATTCGGTCCCAACGCCTATGCAAAGCCCGCTACCGCACTCAATATATTAAGGGAAACCGTTATGGGGCGGAAATTATTTGATTTTGCCTTTAAAGAATATTGTACGCGTTGGGCCTTCAAACATCCGAGTCCTGCAGATTTTTTCCGCACCATGGAAGACGCCTCTGGGGTAGATTTGGATTGGTTTTGGAGGGCTTGGTTTTACGATATCGAGCCGGTAGATATTGCCCTAGATTCGGTTATTGCGTTTTCTATGAATTTCCCTACTTCCATTCCTAATAGTTGGGATAGCAGTGCGGCCACCGAATTGAGTTCTAATGCACGAACGCGACCTAACCAACGCGTGATTAAATCCGTAGACGAGGATGCCTTTTTACATATATCCCAGCTCCGCAATAAAGCTGAGGGCTACACATTTGCTGTAGATGTAGATACCACCTTACGGGATTTCTATTATTATTACGATGCGAAATCGGATACGGCGTATTTAGCAGAAAAGGCCGAGAGACAAAAATCACTTCGTAGGAGAAGGTCCAATCCCTATGAAAATCTCGAACCCCTTGGGGCCACTGATACCCTAGCCCTCCGCAATCAGCATGCCTATGAGCTACATCTGAGCAATTTAGGCGGGTGCGTAATGCCTTTGATCGTGGGGTGGGAATTTGAAGACGGCAGCAAGGAAGTCGACTATATTTCGGCCTATGTATGGCGTCAGAACGAATACCAAATTACCAAAAGCTTTGTAAAGGGCAAAAAGGCGGTGCGCATTCAAATCGATCCGATGCGCGAAACTGCCGATATCGACGAGGACAATAATACGTGGCCTAAAACTTTGAAATACAATCGCTTTGAGGTATTCAAACAAAAAGAAATTGAATCGGTAGACCGCAATCCGATGCAGCGTTACCACAATCGTAAAAAATAATTCAAAAAAAAATACCGGTCGTGCGCACAATTGAATCCTTTGCCTATATTTGTATCGTTTTAATATAATGAATACAGGTAAAGTTAAATTTTACAACGAAACCAAAGGTTATGGTTTTATTGTTGACGACAACACTCAAGAAGAGTACTTCACACATGCTACAGGCTTAATCGACAAAGTTCAAGAGAACGATTCGGTTGAGTATGAATTGGAAGAAGGCCGCAAAGGATTAAATGCTATAAACGTAAAAGTTACTAGGTAATCAAGTTTAAAATCCATTTCCTTTTAAAATGCCCCGAAATTCGGGGCATTTTCTTTTTGT
>CAMBBZ010000141.1 GCA_945863965.1 Chitinophaga pinensis
CATTGGTATACAATGAGGGTGCGACTTTCAGACGGGAAAGAATTTTCAGCCCGTTCGCAAGTCCCTCCCAAGGCCGATGCAAGTAAATTTAAAATTGAAAGCGTAAAAATGGGCAAGTCCTATGAAGATTTAGACAACGGTGGTTGGGGTCCGTATATTGTAAATCCCTATGCCGTGGAATTTTTATACGATTTAGGAGATGCCGATTTTTATGTATCGCCCCAATTAGAAGGAACCGCTAAAAACGCAATTGGCGAAGAGGTAAGCATTCAAATTGAATTTGGGGATGATATTTTGGGCGGAGAATTGAATAAACCGACGCGCTTTTTTACTCAGTCTGAATTTTATTCGGGATTTGGTGGTATTGATGGTCCGTTTACCATTAATACCTTCTATGGCGCCGTTTACACCATGGATAAGGCATACCGTGATTTTTATAAAATGCAAATGTTACAAGACGAAGAGAATCCGTTCTCGGAACCCGTTTTATTTAGCAATAATTTCTCAGATGGTGCTTTGGGGGTTTTCGGTTGCTACGATTTTGTACAGGGAACCTTTGAGTACACGCCATGAAAATAGAAGTTCCTTTAAGGGACTTGGTTTTCTAAGGGTTTTTGGTTGCGATTTTGTGCAGGGAACCTTTGAGTACACGCCATGAAAAATGGGGTGATCCAAGGAGATAGATGATCCGCTAGGTATTGTAACTAAGGATTACGTGCAAGAATCGCAACATTCACGCCTTAATTATGCAGTGCTCCGTGAAAGCGCAGATTTACTTTAAATAGCGCTGGTAGGCGCGCCACCATCGATCGGGCATCTCTCCGTCGCAAACTTGCTGATAGTCTTTGTAGGAACAACCGATAAAGAAGGTTTGATCTTCATAGGGGTGGGGAACTTCCATCCACCACCGGTCGCTTTTGCGACTTTTATAAAAAGTAATTTCGTGACCTGTATTGTCGAGCCTATTTCTGTAAATTAGATAGTTGGGATCGTTTTTTACAGGGTGGTCGTTGAATCGAGCGCTTAAACCTTCAATGAAGTACCAAATTAATTGTGCCAAAAGAAGATCGCACGAATCGGCGCTTCGGTTGGGGGAAAGCCCGAAAAAAGTGGCCGATTTTAACATGTTGGAGAGACCGGCATATCGCGCTATTTGTGCCGCTTCTTCCGCATAGAGTCCGTTTGGACTTGGTTTTGTGGTATGGGGGGCATCGGCCATTCGAATGCTGTTAAGATCGAAAAACATCATATCGGAACTGCGCAATACGGGTTCGGTTTCGTCGATATCGCTGCGAATTTTCCCAAGTCGGTAGTTTTCGAAATTGTATCGGTCTATTTGCAAGGCCGATTCTTCAGTTACATTATAGGCTTGTGTGGCAATGAAATCGATATTGGAAAGGTGGGTCGACAGTGCTTTGTTTTGAAGCAACTCTAAACATTCGCTACCGGCTTCGAGATTAATACCAGGGCTTACCATGACCAATTCTAGGGGCTTTTTGGTATCTCTAAAAGCGTGAAAATGGGCGTGTAATTGTGACGTATCGTCTGATAAAATAAGTACAACTATATTCAAAGCTAAAAGTTCGCCAATGGCTTCACTGATTGCAAAGGAACGTTGCTGCTCGTTTTCGGGTAGCGCGAAATTGCCCAAATCTACCATATGCAATTTGTCGAACCGCCAAGCAAGTGCGTATAATTCTTTGCGTGTTTGGTGTGCTTGTTCTCCTAATCCAATTATGGCGACTTGTGCTTTGCTGATTTTTGGGAATGTTTTATGGTATATGTTTATGTGATCGCCAATGGTTGATTTTTGGGTGCGTTTTTCGCTGAGTAAAACGTCGGGGACGGGGGTGAAATAAGCGTCGAGCATTGCTTACGCAAATTCGTCATGAGCATTGAATTTACCGAATAGATTAATTCACACTTTTGAACTTGTACAATTTATCTTACTTTTTTGCGGAAATTCCCCTTTTTGAACAACTTTAGACCGTTTGGGTTGTTTCTGATTGATATAACATTGTAATTTTGCAAACACATGAGCCAAGGATTTTACCCCATAAGCATAAAGCAAATCGTTCAAGAAACCGCGGATGCCAAAACATTCGTATTTGATATTCCTAGTGCGTTGAAAAGCGAGTTTGAATACGCCGCTGGACAATACCTCACTTTTGAAGCTGAAATAAACGGTGAAAATGTGCGTCGTTCGTATTCCTTGTGCACCTACGCGGGGGTCGATATGGATCCAGCCGTTACCATTAAGCGGGTTGAAGGTGGAAAAATGAGTAACTTCTTTAATAGCAGCCTACAGGTAGGTGATACGGTTCAAGTCATGCCTCCAATGGGTAATTTTACGTTGGTTCCGGATGCGAATCGCAAGCAGCATTATGTATTATTCGGCGGCGGTAGCGGTATTACACCGGTGCTGGGTATTGCAAAGGCGGTATTGAAAGATGAGCCTGAGAGTAAAGTAACGTTGGTATATGCCAATCGCGATCCGGAGTCGGTTATTTTCAAAGAAGCGCTAAAAAGCATGGAAGCGGCTCATGGCAGTCGGTTTAACGTGTTGCTCAGCTACGACAAAGCCCCCTTTACTTGGTTCGGTTTGAAAGGTCAGTTGAGTGAAGATAAAGTTCAGAATATCGTAAAAAGCAAGGTGGGAGGTCCATTTGACACCTATCTTTATTATATATGCGGACCAAGTCCTATGATGGATGTGATTAAGAAGGGACTTACTTCGGTGGGTGTTTCTAAAGACAATATAAATATTGAATATTTCACGGCGCCTACGGCATCGGCAGAAGCTGAAAATGTAGCGGTTGGGAGCGATGTTTCGTCCGAGGCATTTAACGGCACTTCCGAGATTACCATGAAAGTATACGGTAAAACGCATACCATCACGGTTGATGGGAACACCACTATTTTGAATGCGGCCATGCAAGAAGGAATTGATCCTCCGTATAGCTGCACCGTGGGTGTTTGTACTACGTGCCGGGCCAAAGTGCACTCGGGTTTGGTGCACATGCTGGAGCGCGAGGGTTTAAGCGATAAAGAAATTGCCGATGGATTTGTACTAACCTGTCAGTCTGTGCCCCGCAGCTCAAAAATAACGTTGAGTTACGAGTAAGACTTAGTTCATAATTCAATTATTGCATAAAAAAAGGGCGGTTTCAATTTTGAAACTGCCCTTTTCATTTAAACTCGATTTTGATTTACATCAACTTATCGGAATACAGCCGCACCCGTTGCAATAGGTCCGTGAAATCTGCAGGAAGTTCTTGCTCAAACCGCAAATTTTCGCCCGTTATCGGATGTACAAATCCTAACACCCGTGCGTGCAATGCTTGTCTGGGAAATAACTCGAAATTGTTATGGATAAACTGCTTGAACCTGGGCAAATTAGCTCCTTTTAGTATTTGTCGACCCCCGTACATCTCATCGGAAAATAAGGGATGTCCAAAATGGGCCATATGCGCCCGAATTTGGTGGGTTCTACCCGTTTCAAGCTCACATTGGATTAAGGTCAAAAAATGAAAACGCTCTACGATTTTCCAATGTGTAATCGCAATTTTTCCATCTTCGGGATCTTCGAAATGCTTGCTTTTGCGACGGTCTTTAGGATCGCGGGCTAAATAACCCTCAATGGTTCCGGAATCCTCTTTCGGTTCACCCCAGACCAAAGCCCAATATTTTCGTTCTATCGTATGGTCAAAAAACTGTTTTCCCAAGTGACTTAATGCCTCGTCTAATTTCCCAACAACCAAAAGTCCTGAGGTATCTTTGTCTATTCGATGCACCAATCCGGGCCTATGACGGGCATCCTTTTGGGGTAAATTTCCGAAATGGAATAACAATGCATTTACCAGGGTTCCGTTATAATTATTGCAGCCGGGGTGAACGACCATGCCGGCGTGCTTGTTGATCACCGCAACGGCATCGTCTTCGTAAACCACCTCAATAGGGATGTCTTCCGGGTACACTTCCGTGTCGCGGGGTTCATCGGGAAGAATGATGCGAATATGATCTCGGGGTTTGGTTTTGTAGTTGCTTTTAACCGGATTTCCGTTAACCTGAACCGCGCCGGAAGTGATTCCCGCTTGTATTTTGGTGCGTGACGCGTGGGCAATACGGTGCATCAACCAACGGTCGATACGCATGGGCTCCTGTCCGGGATATACGGTGAAGGCATAATGTTCAAAGCCTTCTTCTTCTTCTTCGATGTAATCGTTGGGTAGTGTCAATGAACTGCAAATCTACGTTACAAAGCCCAAATGCCGCTAATATTCAAATTGCAAGTGCCCTAATTTCAATCCGGCCCAGCCCGCTTGGTTGATCACCACCTTTTTTCCGACCTTGTTTTTCACCACGGTGGGCTCGTCTAAAAAGGTATGCGTATGGCCGCCCAAAATCACATCAATGCCCTCGGTGCGCTGGGCTAATTTTATATCGTCGATTTTTTCACTGTCGTACTGATAACCTAAATGGGAAAGAACCACGACGGCATCGCAATTTTTATTTTTTCGGAGGAAATTTACCTGTTCTTGCAGTTTTTCGATGGGATCGAGGTACTGGAAACTACCGCGATTGGCTTCCCCCTGAAGTTCAAGTAGGTCAATGCTTACACCCGTGATTCCAATGGTTAC
>CAMBBZ010000142.1 GCA_945863965.1 Chitinophaga pinensis
GGGCGATGATTTATTTGTAACCAATGTGAATCGTTTGCAACAAGGAATTGATCAAGGCGTGGCCAATAGCATTCTTATCAAGGTCAATCAAATTGGCACGTTAACCGAAACATTGAATGCCATTCAAATGGCTACCCGTAATAAATATACCAGTGTCATGAGTCACCGCAGTGGTGAAACGGAAGACAGTACCATAGCCGATTTGGCGGTTGCGGTGAATTGTGGTCAAATAAAAACAGGTTCGGCTTCGCGTTCTGATCGTATGGCCAAATACAACCAATTGCTTCGTATCGAAGAAGAATTAGAAGACGCTGCGGTATACGGAGCGCATTTATTTCCACTTAGATAAGTTTTAATTACCTTTATAAAATGGGAGTTTGCAGCAGCAGGCTCCCATTTTTCATTTGTGCGTGATCCATTTTCACTATATTTGTATTTCATTCATCTATGGAAAATTGGTTTTATCACCCTTCGATTTGGCTTGCCTTAATGTGTCTTACGGCATATTTGTTGGGCTCTATCCCAAGTTCTGTTTGGATTGGTAAACATTTTTATTGGAAAGACGTTCGCGATTATGGTAGCGGTAATGCAGGTGCCACGAATACGTTTCGCGTTTTAGGAAAACCAGCCGGTACCGTGGTTTTGTTAATGGATATTTTTAAAGGGTACTTCGCCACATCCTTAGTGCACTTTGGTCATATCAATCCCCAATGGAGTTATGGTGTGAATCAGCAAGTCAATATCATGTTAGGTTTAGGGTTTTGTGCCGTTATTGGTCATTTATTGCCGATTTTTGCGCAGTTTCGAGGGGGTAAGGGCATAGCCACTTTAGGGGGTTTATTGTTCGCCCTCAATTATCAAATTGCTTTGATTGCCCTTAGTATATTTTTGATAACCCTTTTCGTTACCCGATTTGTAAGTTTAGGAAGCATTTTAGCTGGGATTTCTATACCCATGCTCTTTGTGCGCTTTTTCGGGGCTCAAATGCCCGAATACAGACAACCATCGGTGGTATGGTTCACCGTAATGATTGCCGTTCTCGTTGTTTATACCCATCGCAAAAACATCGTGCGCTTGTTGCAAGGAAACGAAAGCAAAGCGAATTTATTACCTAAACACAGACGTATACAATAATTACCTTAATTCATGTGGAGTAATAAAGAATTAGCAGCAGAGGTAGATGCCATTTTAAATGAAAAATCGGCCCGCAATTGGTTCATCGTTTTGTACAACGATGATATTAATACGTTTGATTGGGTTATCAATTGTTTGATTCAATACTGCGATCACAACTCGGTGCAGGCCGAGCAATGTGCCTTTTTCATACACACGAAAGGCAAATATGCCGTAAAGTTTGGCGAGAAAATTAAGCTTAAGCCGATTTGCGAAGCATTAATTGAAAAAGGGCTTTCCGCGTCGCTTGAAAGAAACGATAATGAATAAAGTGTTTAGTACGGCCCAAGAGGCGATTTTTGATGTTAATGATAATGCCACCCTCTTGCTAGGGGGATTCGGACTTTGTGGGATTCCTGAAAATACAATTGCTGCAATAGTTCAAAAAGGAATAAAAGGCTTAACCTGTATTTCTAATAATGCAGGAGTCGATGACTTTGGGATCGGCTTAATGTTGGTGCAAAAGCAAGTAAAAAAAATGATCTCTTCCTATGTGGGAGAAAATAAAGAGTTTGAGCGCCAGCTATTATCTGGAGAATTAGACGTAGAATTAATTCCGCAAGGCACATTGGCCGAACGTTGTCGTGCCGCAGGGGCCGGAATTCCTGCCTTTTTTACACCTGCCGGCGTTGGGACAGAAGTGGCGGAAGGTAAAGAATCCCGAATATTTAATGGGAAAACCTATTTAATGGAATATGCGTTCGATGCGGATTTTGCTATCATTAAAGCGTGGAAAGGCGATCGATATGGAAACCTAATTTTCAAAGATACTGCCCGTAATTTCAATCCGATGATGGCCATGGCCGGTAAAATTACCATAGTAGAAGTTGAGGAATTGGTGCCACTAGGGTCCTTAAATCCCAATGATGTTCATGTTCCCGGTATTTATGTGCACCGAATTTTCGAGGGTACTAACTATGAAAAACGGATTGAGCAACGAACGGTGAGAAATAGAGTACAATAATGATTTTGATTTTTGCCACGCATAACGCCAAGAAATTAATCGAGGCTCAACGTATATTGCCTACTTCCGTAGTGATTAAGTCTTTAGTAGATGTGGCCTACGACCAGGAGATTATTGAAAATGCCGATACCTTCGAGGGTAATGCAACGCTAAAAACAGATGCGATATTTTCGGTCTTTGGGGAAGCGTGCTTCGCCGACGATTCGGGTTTGGTAGTGCCCAGTTTGAATGGATTGCCGGGTGTGAAATCCGCCCGCTATGCATCAGATTCGATGCCAGTGGATCACCAAGCCAATAATGACAAATTACTAAGGGCACTAAAAAACGAAAGCGATCGGAGTGCGTATTTTATAAGTGTGGTGTGCTTGAAGTTGCCCAATCAAACAGAATTATACTTTGAAGGCCGTGTAACGGGTCGAATTTCAGTATCTCCACAAGGGGATATGGGTTTTGGTTACGATCCTGTTTTTATTCCGGATGGCCATACCCAAACATTCGCAGAATTAGGTCCGGCTGTTAAAAATCAAATATCCCACCGTGCCCGTGCATTAAATCAAATGTCGGCGTTTTTGCTGTCTCAAATTTAAAGACGTATGTCGTGCAAATCCGCGGTGCCCAACCTTTAAATCGAATTTCAACGTTTTGCTTCCCCAAATGAATGACGTATTAGGTGTAAAACCATCTGTTTGCCCTGAAAATCGAATGTCGGCGTTATTGCTTCCCACAATCAAATGACCTATGACGACCATACCTAGAATTGCTATACACGATTACGATTACGATTTGCCTGCCACGCGAATTGCTCAGCACCCTGTAATTCCTAAGCACGATGCCAAACTCCTTGTATATAATGAGGGTATTATTGAGCACGATCGATTTTGGAATCTCAATCGGTATCTGCAATCCGAAGAACTGATATTGGTTAATAATACCAAGGTGATACCAGCTCGTTTATGGGTCGAGAAGTCGGAAGGCGTTTGGATTCAGCTTTTTTTGTTAAAGCCTCTGGCGCACGATTGGTCGGTATGGCATGTGATGGTCGGTAACCGCCGCAAATTCAAGGAGGCCGATCGCTTAACCATAAACCGAGAAGGGGAGGTGTTGAACATTCAGTGGGAAGATCGCGAGGCCAATACCATTCGATTTTCAAGTAAGGGGCGTTCTATTGCCGAATGGATAGAGCTGTTAGGTGAAATTCCACTTCCCCCGTATTTAAATCGGGAAGTTGAGGAACGCGATAAGCTGGATTATCAAGCCGTTTTTGCGCGTAATAAAGGAGCGGTGGCGGCGCCTACAGCTTCCTTGCACTTTACCACAGACTTAATAACGCGTTTAAATGATGCGGGAATAGAATGGGCCGAAGCGACCTTGCATGTAGGAGCGGGCACGTTCAAGCCGGTAACAGTCGATTTTGTGGATGAGCATGAAATGCATGCCGAGCAGTTTGAAATCAACTTGACATTATTAAATGTCTTGTTAAACCGCAGTGGTGGGGTAGTGGCTTTGGGCACAACTGCCTGCAGGGTATTGGAGAGTTTGCCGATTTTAGGGGCTAAAATCATTTTGGGAGAAGTCGATTCGTTATTTGTATTGGCAGAAGACGGGTATCGTGCCGATATTTTAGCTATTCCCACGAGGGAAGCCCTTCACGCCTTACGCGAATATATAGCGTCTCAGGGTGGGGTTATACGGGGAGAAACCCAAATATTTATGATCCCGGGATTCGATTTCCGACTTACGTCTGCCATAATTACGAACTTCCACCAGCCTAAATCGACCTTAATGTTATTGGTTTCTGCATTTGTGGGTGGAGATTGGAAGGAGATTTATGCGGCGGCTTTGGCTAACGACTATCGTTTTTTGAGTTACGGGGACGGAAGTTTGCTTAGGGGGAAAAAAAAGATCACATGGTAAATCAATGGCTGTCAGACAGCTTACCCGAATAGTATGGGTATTATCAAAACTTTATGCAGGATTGTTCTTTGTTAATACATAATTAATACTACTTTTGCTGTCCCGTTCTGAGATAGAGAATTAAGAAGTTGAGAGTTGAGAGTTGAGAGTTTAGGGTTGAGAGAAGTCGCAAGACGGATTGAAACTGAGACTGGAGAGCTAGAAAGCTTAAAAAAATATTTTCTTGAATTTGTTTGCAAGTGTAAAAAAGAATCT
This sequence comes from Chitinophaga pinensis, assembly GCA_945863965.1. GTDB lineage: Bacteria > Bacteroidota > Bacteroidia > NS11-12g > UBA955 > VMCP01. The sequence goes on from CAMBBZ010000142.1 coordinate 4,307, forward strand.
TACCTTTGCAATCCCATTCTGAGACAGAGAAAAGCTTTAACAAAAGGCAAGTAAAATTGCAGGAGTTTAGGCAAGCATTTAAAAATATTTCTCAAATTAAAAGTTGCAATGATGGAATAAATCATTATCTTTGCAGCCCGGTTCGCAAGAATGGGAAGATTGAAAAAAGTGAAATCATCGTTCAAATCGTGAAGAGGCGACGAAATTGATAAAGTTCTTTGAAAGAAAGGTAAGGAATAACAAGCCACCCAAGTTAATT
>CAMBBZ010000143.1 GCA_945863965.1 Chitinophaga pinensis
TAAATTTAAAACACATAACATTAACGGCGCTTTCCATTTTAAGTGCGTTATCCTATGCGGGAAACCCTGAACGACAAGGTCAGGCAGGTGCTGCGCAGCTTACCATTAATGGTTGGGCTAGAAGCTCTGGTTTGGGATATGCGGCTGGAGGTTTAATAACCGGAGCGGAAGCAATGTACATGAATGTTGCCGGGTTAGATCGGATGAACAAACGTACCGAATTGGTATTTGCGCGCACCGAGTGGCTTATGGGCTCAGGTATTGGTATTAACAACTTGGGTTTGGCTGTCAAGCTTGGAGAAGAGGGCGATGGAGGTACGTTAGGGGTTCAGGTAATGCAGTTTGGTATTAAGCCTATCGAAATTACCACTGTTGACAATCCTTATGGTGGTATTGGAACATACCGGGTGAACATGACGAATCTTGGCGTTTCCTACAGTAAAAGTTTCAGTAATAGTATATCAGCAGGGGTAACAGCCCGTCTGGTATCGGAAGGTATTCCAGACGTTAGTGCGTCGGGAATGGCTTTAGATGCTGGCGTACAATATACAACTACGTTAATTCCTAAAGTAGGTTCTCAAAAGAGAAACGATTTTAAATTTGGGGTTTCGGTTCGCAATATTGGTCCTGATTTGCAGTTCGATGGCGATGGTTTAAGCTACAAAGCATTAATCCAAAACGGAGATTTTGATAAAACGATGGAGGTTAAAACCGATGTGGTGAAACTACCTGCTATGTTGAATATGGCCGCGTCGTATGATATTCGTTTGGATAAAACGCAAGGGGTTTATGATAACCGACTCACATTGGCTGTTGGATTTACTAACCACTCATTTAGTGCCAATCAAACGACTATTAGTGCAGAGTATGCATTTAAGGACCTAATCAGCATACGTGGTGGATATTGTTATCAAGAGGGTGTCTTTAGTGCCGATACGCGCACAAGCGCCTTTACGGGTCCTTTTGGTGGGCTTAGCTATGATTGGAATATCGACGATAACAACATTGTTTCTTTGGATTATAGCTACAGAGCTACAAATCCTTTCAACGGAGTACATTCATTCGGAATCAGAATTGGTATAGGTTCTGCGGAATAAAAAAATTAGTATATTTGTTATTCGGTTGCACCAATCGCCCATTGGTGCAACTTTTTTTTGATACTTTACATATAAAAAATTAAGCGTATGAGCAACATACAGTATTTCACCCAGGATGGGTTAAACGCACTAAAAGAAGAGTTGAGTCAGCTGAAACATGTTGAAAGACCTAAAATTATACAGGCAATCGCTGAAGCCCGTGATAAAGGGGATTTAAGTGAAAATGCGGAATATGATGCAGCGAAGGAAGCCCAAGGGCACCTAGAAGATAAAATTGCCCAAATGGATCATGTATTGGCGAATGCCCGGGTAATTGACAGTTCACAAATAAACACGGATAAAGTTAGTATACTTTGTCGGGTTAAGGTTAAAAATCATAATGTGGGTAAAGAAGCGGTGTATCAGTTGGTTTCTGAAACAGAAGCGAATTTGAAGGAAGGTAAAATATCTGTAAAATCAGCCATTGGAACGGGTTTGCTCGGCCATAAAATTGGTGACGTTTGCGAAATTCAAGTTCCCGCAGGTATCGTAAAGTTAGAAATCCTCGATATTACCTTATAATACCTTTTTTTAGGAAACGTTTTAGATTTCCTCTATAAGATTGCTATCCATTATGTCGACCCTCTTCTCTAAAATAATTTCTGGTGAAATTCCCTGCTTTAAAATAGCGGAGGATGCGGACCATATTGCTTTTTTAGACATACAACCCTTGGTTATGGGGCATGTTTTATGTGTCCCTAAAGTTGAGGTAGACTACATTTTTGACCTATCTCCAGAGGACTTGGCTGCTTTATGGGTATTTACGGCCACCGTTGCAAAAGCCCTCAAACAAGCCGTTCCTTGTAAGCGCATTGGCAGTGCCGTTATTGGGTTAGAAGTACCCCATACGCATATCCATTTGGTGCCGCTTATGGAAATCGGTGATATTAATTTTACCAAAACAAAATTGAGTCCGTCGGCTGAATCCTTAAAAGCGATGGCTTCGCATATTCAATCCTTTCTTTAGTTAGTTGGACTACATCGATTCATGAAATTCAGTCAAGTAATCGGTCACCAAGAAAAAAAGCAGGCATTTGTAAAAAGCGTGCAAAATGGGCGCGTACCCCATGCGCAACTGTTTATAGGTTCATCGGGTTGGGGCGCTTTGCCATTGGCCTTGGCCTATGCGCAATTTGTTTGTTGCACCGATCGCGGTGAAACCGATAGTTGCGGAATTTGCAGCTCTTGTCGCAAATACGAAACCCTAACGCATCCCGATTTGCATTTTAGTTTTCCTTTTCCCCGTGAAAAAGGGGAGAAATCTACCGAGCTTTTACCCAAATGGAGAGAAGCCCTGCAGCGCTCTCCGTACATGAATTTGATGGATTGGATGCAGGTATTGGACGCTGAAAAAAAACAAGCCAATATCCCAACGTCTGAAATTCGAGACATACTTAAGAAATTAACACTCAAACCGTATGAGGCTGCTTTTAAAGTGATGCTCATTTGGTTGCCAGAATATTTAGGCAAAGAAGGCAATATTTTACTCAAAGCGATAGAAGAGCCCTCCCAAAACACCTTGTTTTTGTTGGTTACGGAAAACACAGAAAAGATTATAGGTACGATTATTTCACGTACACAACCCGTGCGCATTGCCCCTATCGATCAAGATTCGATGCGTGATTATTTGCGTCGGGTACCGGATATGGATAGTGAAAAATTAGAACGCACGGTTCAAGTGGCTCAAGGTGATTTACGCAGCGCCATGCAGCTATTGCAAGAAACCGAAAGTCCTTTCTTCGAAATTATTCGCTATTGGATGGGACTCTGTGCCACACGGAAAATGCATGCCATAGTGCCGTGGGCCGATAAAGTCGGTTCTTTTAATAGGGAAACATTAAAAGGCTTTTTCTTGTATTCCCTCGAATTATTCAGAGGAATATTGGTTTCTTCTTACACCGATAATCTCAGCACTTGGTCGGGTAATGAAGCCGATTTTATTTTGAAATTTAAGGCTTTGGGGCTTACCGTTACCCAATTAGAAGTCATCATAGATGGGTTGGAATCGGCCCTGGGGCATATCGAGCGCAACGCACGTGCGCCTTTGGTTCTGACCGATTTAAGCTATACGATTGCGCGAAATATGAAAAAGTTGTAAGCGGTAGGCAACCGAGTTTTGATTTAATGCATCTTCCTATATCGGCGGTGCACCTTATAATACATGGCAAAAGAGACTTCTTCCCGCGAAAAGCAATTGGTATTAAACTACTTGGAGGGTAAGAAAGGATCCGACACGGAGTTGTACGAAACGTTTGCTCCGGTGTTGTTTGGTATTTGCAGGCGATATGCGCCCAATGAAGACTTGGCCCAAGATATTTTTCAGGATTCATTTGTTCGGATTTTCCAAAAGTTGCCGGATTTTAGGTTTGAGGGTTCTTTGGAAGGCTGGATGAAACGCTTGTGCGTGAATCAATGTTTAGATGCCCTGCGCAAGGTGGCCACGTTCAAAGAAGCTTCCCTAGATGAATTGAATGATTCGGCCATTGAAATTTCCGAATCGGTAAGCGGAAATTTAGAAATGAAGCAACTAATGGCTTTACTGCTTCGTCTTCCCGTTGGTTATCGCACTGTGTTCAACATGTATGTAATTGAAGGTTACACGCATGCCGAAATTGCCAGCGCGCTCAACATTACCGAAAGTACGAGTAAAACACAACTTTTTAAAGCAAGAAAACAACTACAAGCATGGCTTAAATATGAGTAAGGACCCGATCGATATCGACAATCTCTTCAAAAAAGCGTTGGAAAATGCGCCAATGACTCCTCCACCTGGGGCGTTTTTTGCCATTAAGTCGCAACTTCCGTCGCTGGCTACCAAGGCAGGTATAGGCGGGAAAGTGGCGGTATCGATTAAGATGTTTGGGGTAATTGCTTCCACATTAATCATAGCGGGAACTGCGGTTTATTACCTAATGGATAAGGGCGCTGAATCCCCAATCGGGAGTCACGCTAAAGAGGCGCCGTTAGTACCTTCTGTAGAACAACCGTCGAAGCCAATAACACCCATACTTTCGGGGGAAGCCCAACCAAACGCCGGCGGTTTGAAGCCGCGCAATGCGACTGTTGGGAATAAGAATTCTGAGGCATTGAATAAAATTGAAAATCGTACAACATCCTTGAGTCGGAATGCAATGGGCAACCGCGGAAATGTGTTGGATAAATCGAATCAGGGCGCAAGCACCGCAGCCGGTAATCAAAGCATGATTGCTAACTGGCCTCGCGCGGCTTCGGCGTTGAGCGATGGAATGGAAATATTTACACCAACACCCATGCAGCATGCAGCTAATACGCCTATTGGGGTTGTGAGTAAGGCTTCCCAAGAGAAAAAAAATGGAGCGGTTTTGAATACCAGTGGATTGAATTGCACGTCGCGATTTGAGATCAATTTGAGTGAGCCGGT
>CAMBBZ010000144.1 GCA_945863965.1 Chitinophaga pinensis
AATTGAATAAAACATGGATTAGCGAACCCAATGCCGGTATTGCCCTGAGCATCGCATTCCCCTTCCCCAAATCCACCGAAATCGATTGGGTGGAAATCAATAAACACCTTTGCTCCGGCATTATAACCTTTCTGCGGGAACATATCCAAGCCGATTTCTACTTAAAATGGCCCAATGACATTATTTGTAAAGACCGTAAATTCGGTGGCATGATTATGAATGTCGTTGCCAAAGATGACGTGCACTATTTGGTTCTCGGACTCGGTCTTAACCTAAAGCAACCACCCCAACTTCCCCAAGCCATTGGTCTGCATGAAATCTTAAATCAAAACAACTTCGACCCTAAGCCCCTTACCCAAACGCTCATTGCCTATTTAAATACCCTTATGGGTGAAAAACCCAATACGCAGGTAGCCCAAACCTATTCTGCATATTTATGGCGACTTGGCGAAATGGTAGACGTGCAACCCTACAACCAAAACCAGGAAAAGATTGAACAACCTGCTACTAAAAAATTCATAGGGGTGGATGAGAGCGGGCGTGCCTTATTCGACAGCCACGAGGGTTTATCTGTCTTCCACAGTGGAATTGCCTCTATTTTGCTTCCTACAAAAGAAAAGTGACCGCGTACAATCGCACAACGACTATGTTGCATTCCACAGCGGAATTGCCTCTATTTTGCTCCCTACAAAAGAAAAGTGACCGCTTAAAACTCCATTTTTTTGGAAATCTGAAAGCCCGACTTATCTTCACAAATACAAATCATGCACGTTTCATTCCTCCTGGTATTCAGCGCCCTTATACTTATTGGCTACCTTTTTGAGGTGTTATCACCCAGAACACGAGTACCCAATGTGATCATTTTGCTCGGATTGGGCATGCTGTGCCAGCAAATGGTTACGTTCTTGGGTTGGGAACGCCCAGATTTATCAACGGTTTTGCCCGAATTGGGAACCGTAGGATTAATCCTCATCGTACTGGAAGGCACACTAGAACTAAAAATCACCCGTGCTAAAATCCCCTTGCTTTCAAAAACATTTGGAATCGCCTTTCTCTCCATTGTCACCCTTTGCCTCACCTTAGGATTTTGGTTCAATCTACAAGGGTATTCCTTTAAAAATTCAATACTAAACGCCATCCCCATATCGGTTATTTCCAGCGCCATTGCCATTCCAACCGCCAGAATGTTGAGTGTCAAAGACAAAGAATTTATCATTTTTGAAAGTAGCTTCTCGGATATTATAGGCGTAACCTTCTTCAACTACCTCGTGGCAACGGTCATTATCAATGCCGCTAGTATTGGGCTTTTTGTAGCTCAAATAGGAATTAGCATAGTATTCTCTATCGCCGCTGCCTTAATATTAACCCTTATTTTAAGTCGGTTAAACCACCGAATAAAATTCATACCTATCATTGCCCTCATCCTTTTCTTATATGCCTTAGCTAAAGGATTCCACCTGCCGGCATTGATCTTGATCCTTGTTTTTGGATTGGTAGTCGCCAATATTGAAAAAGTCACCTCCTTAAAATGGTTCCATCAGTTTGACCCCAAAAACTTGATAAAAGAAATCCATCGCTTTGAAGAAATCACTACCGAACTAACCTTTGTAGTGCGGGTATCGTTCTTTATTATTTTCGGCTTTACCATAGACCTGCCTTCCTTACTCAATTTAAATTCCCTCGCCTTGGCAGCCATCATTTTTGCCATGATTGTGCTATTGCGCATTTTGCAATTACTGTTGCTGCGGTTACCCGTTTTCCCTTTGGCATTTGTAGCTCCCCGAGGCTTGATTACCATTTTGCTTTTTATCAGCATTCCAGCTTCTCAAACCCTCGATGTGGTCAATCAGACTTTGATAACACAAATAATTCTAATGACCTCTTTATTCATGATGGGTGCGACCTTGTTTTCCAAAAAACAATCTAAATCACTTCCCGAAAAAGAAAATCCCCAAGAAAAAATTGATATCCTGCATAATAGCAATGTATAAATAGGGTTTAATTCTATTTAATAGGAATTTTTTGACATAAATTTGATTTGTTATGCTTTCGGTTTTATTGTTTTTAAAACATTCATAATCAATGATTTGTGTTGTTTTTGTAAAATTAACAATAACTAAATACTTGACTAACAAGCCGATGAATCACTTGCATCTTTCAATAGAAAGTGTACTTTTGACACCTTGATAATTCCAAACTGTATGAAACGTATAATACCAACCATGCTGTTAACATTGGCCTTTTCTGCATTTTCTGCTTCGGCTCAAAACGCAATTTTTAAAGGCACCGTTAAAAGCGCTTCAGCTTCAAAGCTGTCAGAGGCAACCGTTAAGGACCGCACTACTGGAATTTCGGTTAAAACAGACGCCACGGGTTCATTTCGCATGACCCTTAGCCCTGGAACCCATGAAATTCGCATCAGCAAATCCGATTTTGAAAGCATTACCGATATTATCGTTTTAATCGAAAACGAAACGCTCGAAAGAGAATACAAACTAGAGCCCGAAGCCGAGGATATCGGTGAAGTTGTAATTGTGGGTTATGGAACTTCTAGAAGAAAGGACCTCACCGGGTCGGTAAGTTCCCTCAAAGGCAAAGAAGTTATCGATATGCCTGCACCTAGCTTTGAAGCCGCATTGCAAGGTAAAGCTGCCGGTGTTCAAATTACCATGGGTTCTGGCGTAGCCGGATCGGGTAGCTTGGTGCGCGTTCGCGGCGTGGCGTCTATTTCCGCTAGCGGCGACCCATTGTATATTGTTGATGGAATTCCTATTAGCCAAGATTACTTCCTCAATGGCAATAACGGGGGCTTTAATAACAATCCCTTAGCGACCATCAATCCGAACGATATTGAATCCATCGAAATTTTAAAAGATGCAGCCGCTACAGCCATTTACGGATCGCGAGGTTCCAACGGCGTTATTTTGATTTCCACCAAAAGAGCTAAAAAATCAGGACTTAAATTCGAGTTTACCTCACGCGTGGGTACCTCACAACCTACCTTCAAACCCCAAATGTTGAACGCCTCTGAATACCTCCAAATGTATCAAGAAGCTTGGGAAAACGATGGCGGTGTAGGATTGGCGCCTCTTCCCAATAACCTCTCTTGGGATGACGCGCGAAAAAACAATACCAACTGGATCGACGAAACCATGGCCACGGGAATTAAACAATTGTATTCCTTAGGAACCACCTACCGAAAAGGCAAATTCGGTGTTTATATGGGACTTACATGGGAAGACAATGGAAGTTTTGTTATCGGAAGTAATTACGACCGTAAAGCCGCCCGTGTAAACATCGACTGGCAACCTATTAAAAATCTTACATTAACCGCTAGCACCTCCTTGACCCAAGGGGTTAATACCCGTGTAGACGGCGCTTGGAGCGGCGGATTTGGTGCCGCCATGAGCACCGCATTGCCCATATATCCCATTTACGATACTTCCGGTGCCTATTGGAATTCCGGGAATGGAAGCTGGAATCCAGTAGCCATCCGTAATCTTAAAGATTGGAGAACCACCGAATACCGCAGCATCAACAACTTAAAGGGCAGCTACCGCGTGAACGACAAATGGTCCATCACCGCCTTCGGCGCCATCGATTATATGGACTTTTACGAAGATATATACGAACCGAAAGCCATGATCAATACCAATCATGCCGGTATTGCCAAGCGATCGCCCCGCCAAACCTTTAACTACAATTATAACTTAGTAACCAATTACCAAATCTTAGACAGTCGCGTGCATTCATTGAGTGCCATGGCCGGTATGGAATTTCAAAAAAGTACGGTTGGATCTCGTTTTATAGAAGTGTCCGACGCCAATCAAGCCTTGTATAAAGGCGAAAGTGTCGGCGGTCTTTCGGCTCGAATTGAACGTGAAAATCCCACCGAAGCCTTCGCCTTCCTTAGTTATTTTACCCGTTGGAATTATAAATATATGGGTAAGTATATTCTGGAATTCACCATGCGTGCCGATGGATCTTCTCGCTTCGGACCCAATAATTCATTTGGATATTTTCCCGCTGTTTCGGGTGCTTGGCTGTTGAACGAAGAAGAATTTATGCGCAATGTTTGGGGGAAAACCAATACCTTGAAAATGCGCGCGAGCTTTGGTAGAACCGGTAATACGCCTAACCAAAACTACGCATGGCGCGGTACCTTCACCCCAGCCCAAAACTCTTACGGGTACAACGGAAATGCCAGTATTTTTCCCACTCGCCTACCCAATCCCGACTTAAAATGGGAAACAAGCGATGTGTTAGACCTTTCAATTGAAGGCGGCATCTTTAAAAATAGATTTACTTGGGAAATTGCCTATTACAACAAAACCACCAACGGGGTTATCTTAGATTTGGCCGTTCCACGCTCTTTAGGTTTCTCGTCGTATTACGATAACGTAGGTGCCGTAAACAACTCCGGAATCGAGTTTTCATTTAGCTCTACTAATATTCGCACCGAGAATTTCTCTTGGAAAACTCAGTTCAATATAGCCCGTAACTATAACAAAATCCT
>CAMBBZ010000145.1 GCA_945863965.1 Chitinophaga pinensis
TTGGCCAAATCCATCGCCGCCAAAGTATCTGCCGTTTCTCCACTTTGAGAAATCGCCATTACCAAATCATCCGAATACAATACCGGATTGCGGTAACGAAATTCAGACGCATACTCCACTTCTACGGGCAAACGGGCAAAATCTTCAAATAAATATTCACCTACAAGACCGGCATGCCAACTGGTTCCACAACCAATTAATATCAAACGTTTGATTTGAGCTAACTGTTCGGAATATTCCTCCAAACTGCGCATATGAAACGCCCCTGTAGTGGCATTAAATCGACCTCGGTAACTATCAAAAATAGAACGGGGTTGCTCATAAATCTCTTTCAACATGAAATGATCGTAGCCGCCCTTTTCTAACAACTCCAAATTCATCTCCAACTCATGTACATAAGGCACTTGCACTACGTTGTCAATGTTTTTGATAATCATTTCCTTATTTTCTACGATAGCGATTTCGCTATCCTTCATATAAATTACCTTTTTGGTGTACTCCGCTAAAGGCGTGGCATCTGAAGCAAAGAAATATTCTCCTGCTTCAGAACCAATACCAACGACTAAGGGACTTCCCTTCCGAGCGGCAATAAGGTGTTCCGGATTGTCTTTAGATAATATAACAATCGCATACGCCCCTACCACTTGCTTTAAAGAGGCCCTAACGGCATCGGCCAATGAAAGGCCTGCGTTAATCATTACGTCTTCAATCAAGTGAACCAAAACTTCTGAATCGGTTTCACTGGTAAACGTATGACCCCGCAATTCGAGTCCTTCTTTTAACGTAGCATAATTTTCAATGATACCGTTATGGATGATGCTTACTTTCCCCGACAAACTCATGTGCGGATGTGCATTGGCGTTATTGGGTTCTCCATGGGTTGCCCAACGGGTATGACCCATACCGATAACACCAGATACATCGGCGTCTTTGGTTGCTTCTTCCAAATCAGAAACTTTGCCCTTCGTTTTGTAAACGCGCAAGTCCCCATTCATTAAAGCCACCCCCGCACTGTCGTATCCTCGGTATTCCAATCGCTTAAGACCCTTCACTATAATAGGATAGGCCTCTTTATTTCCAATATACGCTACAATTCCACACATAATTTATTCGTTATTTAAAAAGGTACGGGTACGCTATTATATTCCAAATGCCTGCTTAACCGCGGCAACGGCGTTCAATTCTTCCCAAGGGAATAATTTTACAGTAACGGGCAATTCATTGTCTTTACCCTTATTAAATACCTTGGTAACGGTTTCACAAGTTCTGCCCATATGTCCATAAGCCGCAGACTCTAAATAAATCGGCGTACGCAATGCAAAACGCTGCTCAATAAAGTACGGACGTAAATCAAAATCAGGCATTGTTTGAAGAACCTTCGCTATTTCTCCGTCGCTCATACCCACCTTAGCCGTGCCATACGTATCAACATACAAACCAACGGGTTGAGCCACTCCAATCGCATAAGAAACTTGCACCAATGCGCGGTCACACAAGCCAGCCGCTACAATATTCTTAGCGATATGACGTGTGGCATAAGCGGCACTGCGGTCTACTTTACTTGGATCTTTACCTGAAAACGCTCCGCCACCATGCGCACCCCAACCACCATAGGTATCTACGATGATCTTACGACCGGTTAAACCGGTATCTCCGTGAGGACCTCCGATTACGAATTTGCCCGTTGGGTTAATATGATAGGTGATTTCAGAATCAAATAAGAAATGCAAACGGCTGTCTAACTTCGCTTTTACACGTGGAATCAAAATATTCACGATATCTGCGGCAATCTTGGCCAAAATAATATCATCCGCCTTCTGTTGCGCTTCTTTACTATCGTTTTCGGGCTTTACAAAATCGTCGTGCTGGGTAGAAATTACGATGGTATCTATGCGCAAAGGCTTGTGGTCATTGGAATACTCCATGGTAACCTGGCTCTTGGCATCGGGACGTAAATAATTGATTTCGCTTCCTTCTCTGCGCAAGGCGGCAAGCTCCTGAAGTAACAAATGCGCCAACATCAATGTCATGGGCATGTAGGTATCGGACTCGTTGGTTGCATAACCAAACATCATTCCTTGATCGCCTGCACCCTGATCTTCTGGATTTTTACGTTCAACTCCCTGATTGATATCGGCACTTTGCTCGTGAATAGCGCTTAAAACCCCACACGAATTGGCTTCAAACATATACTCACTTTTGGTATATCCAATACGCTTAATTACATCACGGGCAATACTTTGAACATCTAAATAGGCCGTTGATTTCACCTCACCGGCAAGTACTACTTGTCCGGTAGTTACCAGCGTTTCACACGCCACCTTACTTGAGGGGTCGTAGGCTAAGAAATGATCAATTAGCGCGTCAGAAATTTGATCAGCTACTTTATCGGGATGTCCTTCAGATACAGATTCAGATGTAAAGAAATATGCCATGTTATTAATATTTTTTTCAAATATACAACGCGGCTTGGGATTTCTACGGATTCACCGGTAGGGTTTTGGTGTAAGTACCCAATTTTTTTGCGGCCATTTTTTCTGGGGGAATCCGCCTAACGGTTTAATTACGGCAATTTTGATTCCACTTCGCCCAAAATCTAACCGCGCTTCTGGGGGGAAATTCCCTAACGGCTTCCATCCTTTTTTTAATTCCAAGATGCGCTAATCGGCCCCTATTTTTCGGGAAATCACCGGCGTGACTAATTTCCCCCGAAACCAAACAAAAGACAAGTCTAACTCCAATCGCGAATTCCTATCTTTGTACCTATGTTTGATACGCTTCAAGGTCGAATAGAAAAAGCATTTAAAACCCTTAAAGGCCAAGGCCGCATAACCGAGTCCAATGTAGCCGATACCATTATAGAAATTCGCCGGGCATTAATTGCCGCCGACGTTAACTTTAAGGTAGCCAAATCTTTTACCGATGAAATCATCGAAAAAGCCAAAGGCGCCGAGGTAATCAAATCTGTTTCTCCCGGACAACAATTAACGAAGATTGTTAACGATGAACTCGTTAAACTTCTTGGGGGAAGCACCAGCGAATTGCACCTCAAAGGGTCGCCCGCCGTTATATTAATAGCCGGCTTACAGGGATCTGGAAAAACAACCTTCACCGGCAAACTTTCTAAATACTTAAAAGCCCAAGGCCGCACACCCATGGTGGTGGCTTGTGATGTATACCGACCTGCTGCGCGTGAACAATTGCGCGTTTTATCGGAACAAACCGAAGTAGCGTACTACACAGAAAACGACAATAACAACCCCGTTAAAATTGCCGAAAACGCCATCCGGGAAGCTAAAATTAAAAATTACAATGTCGTTATCGTCGATACCGCTGGCCGTATCGCCATCGATACCGACATGATGAATGAAATTGCGGCCCTTAAAAAAGCATTGAATCCGGTTGAAACCCTGTTTGTGGTTGATGCCATGACGGGTCAGGATGCCGTGAATACGGCCAAAGCGTTTAACGACGTATTGGATTTCACGGGTGTCGTTTTAACCAAGCTCGATGGCGATGCGCGTGGTGGCGCCGCTCTTTCCATAAAGTCTATCGTAAACAAACCCATAAAATTCGCCTCAAGTGGCGAAAAAATGGATGCCCTCGATGTGTTTCACCCCGATCGTATGGCGGGACGCATTTTGGGTATGGGCGACGTGGTATCGCTGGTAGAAAAAGCCCAACTCAACATCGATCACGAAGAAGCCGAACGCGTGGCAAAGAAAATTGCCAAAAACAAGTTCGACTTCGAAGATTTCTTAGGGCAGCTCCAACAAATTAAAAAAATGGGGAATATGAAAGATCTTTTAGGCATGCTTCCAGGAGTTGGGAGTAAAATAAAAGATTTAGATATCGACGATAATGCCTTCAAAGGAGTAGAAGCAATCATCCAATCTATGACCCCCGAAGAACGGTCAAAACCCGAACTGTTGAACAACTCACGCAAACAGCGGATTGTTCGGGGTAGCGGTCGAAGTATCCAAGAATTGAATAAGCTGTTGCAACAATTCCAGCAGATGCGTCAGATGATGAAAATGATGAACAACAAACGAGGCCGTATTCCCGGCTTCTAATTTTATGACAAATCCTATCGCCGATATTCGGAAAGTATACCAAAAAGGATCAATAGTGGCGTCTATGATGCCCGAAAATCCAATCATTGCCTTTCAACAGTGGCTCAATGAAGCCATAAACAGCGAAGTGGAAGAACCTACTGCGTTTACCCTGAGTACCGTTTCTAGCGATGGTCAGCCCCATTCTAGGGTGGTTTTACTCAAAGGGCTGGAAGATGATTATTTTCATTTTTTTACTAATTACAAAAGTTCCAAAGGTAAAGATTTGCAGTTTTCGCCAAAGATGGCCATGAATTTTTTCTGGCCCGAATTGGAACGTCAAGTGCGGGTTTTGGGAACGGCCCATAAAATTTCCCCCGAAAAAAGTGATGCCTATTTCTACTCAAGGCCTGTTGAATCGCAGGTAGGTGCCATAGTAAGCGCACAAAGTAACGTAAT
>CAMBBZ010000146.1 GCA_945863965.1 Chitinophaga pinensis
TCCGGATCGCCTTCCTTGGTATCAACCTGAATCACACTGCTCAAACGTCCGCCGTGATTGGCGGGAAATGTACCCCGAAAAAACTGCGCATTTTTAATAATATCCCCATTAAAAATCCCAAAAAGCCCGTACATGTGATAGGCATTGTAAATGGGCACGTCATCGAGCAGAACCAAGTTTTGGTCGGCCGCTCCTCCTCGCACATACATTCCAAAAACGCCTTCACTGCCCGAAACCACACCTGGAGTGGCCGAAAATGCCCTCAATACATCTACTTCTCCGAAAAAATGCGGAAAACGCTGTAATTGCGAACCCGTCATAGAAACCCGATCTGACCAACCGTCTTCAGTCTTTGGGAAATCCGTTTGTCGCTTCACCCGCACGTCTGCTTCTTCCATTCGAGACAGTTCCGGCTGCATTAAATACGGCGTATAAATGGTTTTTCCCCGTCCACGCAACGTATCCTGAATCGCTTGATAACCCGAATAATAAATACCCAATACCAGCACCGAATCGGTACTGCGCACATGGAATATACCCTGACTGTTAGAATATACCGCGCGGCCTTCGCGCTCCATAACGATGCTCGCACCTACGATGCGTTCGCCGGTTAAGGCGTTCGTTAAACTTCCCGAAACACGAAGCGAATAATCAATGGGCTTCCACGGCTTTAATACCAAGGCCTGGTCCATCACAAGAGCGTAATCCAAACCGTACCGATGCAAAAAATCGCGCAGGGCCACAGATGCAATCTGATCGTGGTATCGAATGTCGTAATTTCTTTTTTCCGGTGTTAATGAGGCATCGTACTGAAAATAGACACCGGTAAGAGTCTCAAAAGACCGCAACGCCTCCCGGAAGTCGCCCGTGCGCAAATTCCAATCGACACGTTTTCTCAACTGCGCACCCGCCTGTGCCTTCAACGCCACCGATGCCAAGCAACACAATGCAACAACGAGCGACCTTTGAAACACGGAGGGCCTGATTAAAAATTATTTTTTGATGTACGAATCGGCATAATCAAATGCCTTTTTCAACCCTTCTGTGCTGCGAATAGCTGGATTTGTACGGATTTTATCTTCCTCCTTTTTGATTTCAACGAACAACGCCGATGTGGCTTTTTCCGTTACGTATTGATTCAAATCCGTTTGAATGTCTTTATCCAATCCTAAAAGCAATTTATTTTTATTGATTTTCGCCACAGTGGGTTCCCATATTTTAGCCAAAGATACCCCGTCGAGTGCCTTCTTCACTTCCGGTTTAAACGCACCAATTAAAGCCGGTTCGGTACTGCCTTTAAGATATTGCGTAGCCGCGCCATCGCCACCTGTTAAAACGCCCATAGCGTCGGCAAACGACATATCGGTAACGGCCTTTTGAAAAACCGGCACCGCCATACTCATGGCATTTTCGGCGCCCGTGTTCATGGCCACCACCACTTTGTCTAACTCACCACCGATTAAACTATTTAACATGCGATTATCGCGAATCTTTTTTTCAATTTGCTGAACCTCAGGAGGTAATGGGATCTTCAAAGATGGATTTTGTGCAAACGCCCCGACTTGACCCAAACGACCAGTACCGTTCAATATGCCCTGAATCAAGGCTTCTTTCAATCCGCCGGCTGCTTCTGATGTCGATAATACCGGTTTTTGAATGCCGCCACCGATATTGGCTTGATTCAAAGTTTCTGAAGCCATTTGTGTGGCCGTTTGCTTTAATGCATCGCAAGAACCAAGTGCTAAAAATGCCGCTGCGGCTAAGAATACGTTTGATTTCATAAGTAATTCCAAAGATAATAAATATGCAACAATTATAGCCGTGGGTTTACGCTGATATCGCCGATTTATTGTTAAAACTAGACCAACAACCTTGTTCAATTGGGCACAACACCACGTCTTTGCCCACCAACGGTCACAACAATCTCAGGGCCTCTCTGCGCGAAAGCGGCTTCAACGTATGCAGAGCCACAAAATCCTTGACCCATTGCGGATCGGTTTTTCCGTATTGCCGCAAGGCCCAACCAATCGCTTTCTGGTGGAAAAACGCCTTCGATTCCAAATGCGGCACTATCGCCATTTGCAGCAATTCCGTATTCGTGTTTTCCCGATAACCCAGCTGACAAATAATCGCGGCACGATTCAACCACATATTCTCGTTTTGACTAAATCGCATTACGGTTTCCTCAAATATTTCGGGATATTTAATTAAAAATTTACCTAAATAATTACCGCTAATTAAGTCTATAGAATCCCACCAGCTCTTCGTTACAATCAAAAACTCAAACCATGCAATGTCTTCTATTTCAAGAAGTTTCACATCGCGCTGCAGGTAATCCATGCCCACATATTGGTATTCCCGTTCGGACATTTCCCACAATAAAGTAACCCAATTTTTTAATTCCTGTGCGCTTTTTGGTTTGAAATCTTTGCGCAATTCAGCTACAATATTTTTTCTCTCGGGGGAACTTATCCCAACGAATGGAAACAGGTTTTTCATGTATTTTGACATACCGAAAGCCTTTTCCGGATTGGAATTTTGGGCAAATACCTCGCGCAATTGCTCAAGCGCAATCGCTGCATTCTCAGCCATTATTCCCCGATTGGCATTTTGGGCAAATACCTCGCGCAATTGCTCAAGCGCAATCGCCTCATTCTCAGCCATTATACCAGGTATCCGGACTTTCAGCGAAACGCTTCACATGCTCCAACTCCTCCGCTGATATATAGCCCTCCGCCACCGCGACTTCACATAAGGTTTCGAAATTCGTTAGCGTAATTACCGGTATGCCTTCCGCTTCAAAACGCACGCGGGCAGACTCAAAACCGTAGGTAAAGAGCGCTATCAAACCAATCACTTCGGCCCCTTCGTTGCGAACGCCTTCTGCTGCTTGTAAGGAACTTTTTCCGGTGGAAATCAAATCTTCAACCAAAACCACCCGATCTCCCGCCTCTAAATACCCTTCAACTTGATTTTTTAATCCGTGTTTTTTGGGCTCAGGTCGAACATAGCAGTACGACATATTCAAGCGATCGGCCGCCAAAACGCCGTGTGCGATACCCGCCGTAGCAATGCCCGCGATGCGATCGGCATTCGGAAATGCGTGCTGTATCCGCTCTGCCAAGGACTTCCCCACGAAATCGCGGACTTCTGGAAAAGACAAAACCATACGGTTGTCGCAGTAAATTGGTGATTTAATGCCTGATGTCCAAGTAAATGGTTCCTGTGGCGATAATTTAACCGCCTTTATTTCCAAAAGAAATTTTGCTAATTTTGCACTTTCGTGTGACATGGAGCTGCAAACTTACAAAATCTACTTTAATGAAGGCGCAATCATCATTACCGATTCGCCCCAGTCGTTAAAAGGCATACCCAATCTTTATTATATCGGCGACGATGAATTGGAAAAAAGTTTTAAAATACTAATTTCCAGCGAGCCCTTCGGTAAAGCCATGACCTTCGGACTTATGTGTCCGGATCCCAAAGAAACCTTCCAACAATTCGCTGATAATTATACGGTTATCCAAGCGGCCGGTGGATTGGTATTCAACAAACAGAACCAATTATTGAGTATCAAACGCAACGGTATATGGGATTTACCCAAGGGGAAAATCGAAAAGCACGAAGACCAGCGGGCAGCCGCCTTGCGTGAAGTAATGGAAGAAACGGGCATTAACCGAATCAATATTTCAGATAAAATTGGGGAAACGTATCACGCCTATTACGAAAACGACACAATTTTACTGAAGCAGACCCATTGGTATAAAATGAATTCACAAACCGATGCCCAATTGAAACCTCAGGAGGAAGAGGGCATTACCGAAGTGAAATTTGAAGACCTAGATTGGTATGCCACGGCAGAGTTCGCTTCATATGCGAGTATCCACGATATTATACAGCTGGGTTTGCAAAAATTGCAAGAAAAAAACGAAGAAGTTTAAGTCCAATTTCTAAATAACGGCAGAGCGTATACCTCCACTAAAACAAAACCATACCTTTCAAGCCCTCCAATTACGGGCTGAGTTCTCTATCTCTTCAAATAAGGAGTTTACCTTTACACCCCTCAAATTAAAGGCTGAGTTCTCCATCTATTCAAATTAAGAGCTTACATCTGCACCACTTCCGGCACATAAGGCCGAAAATCGCCCTTATGAATGATCAAATCCCGAACCAAGGTGCTGCTGATAAAGCTGTATTGGGGTAAGGTGAGCATGAAAATGGTTTCCACCCGCGTATCCAAACTCTTATTTAATTGCGCTATATGCGCCTCGTAATCAAAATCGGCACCGTTGCGCAAACCCCTCAATAAATACCCCGCTCCTACCGACTCGCAAAACGTAACCGTCAATCCCTCATAGTGTTCCACGCGCACATTCGATAAATCGGCAAAGGTTTTTTGAAGCCACTCGGTTCTTTTTTCTAAGGGAAATAAAGTCTTCTTCGCTGTATTGACCCCGATGGCAATAACCAACTCATCAAAAAGAGGCGCCGCCCGACGTACCACATCC
>CAMBBZ010000147.1 GCA_945863965.1 Chitinophaga pinensis
AAATTATCCCATAAAATAACCGTATTTGAGGGCAACCAATCGTATCCTTTGCGGGTGTCCAAACTCCATAAATATTGGGTTTTCCCTTCCTGGATCTTAGAAGGATCTTCAAACGGATCTAAATCGAGATGCACATTCAATTCGGGCAATTGGTGCACCAGAACATAGTTCCTATACCCCATGGCCTGCAATGAATCCAATGCCTGAAACCACATGTGTCGACCCTCAGAACCTACAATACTCGGACTTCCCGAAAAAGGAACGGGCATGCCCGCGCCGAATATGGCAATTAAAGAGGCCACCCCAACCGTTATGCTTTTGAGACCTCTATTGAGAATTCGAATGTCCATAGCCATCAATCGGTGTAGCGAGTAATGTGCGATCAATGCCGCTACCGGGGCTGCCACCGCGAATACACGGATCAATCCATGAGATCCCATCATGCCCGCATACCAAATAAAACTGTGTGCGAAAAAATACCCCCCAAATAAGGGCCAAAACAGCCACAGTACAAATTGACTCATCTCGTGAGGCGTCCGCTTTTTTAAGCGCGAAGAAATATAATCCGCCAAAAACAACAACGAAGCGCCCAATAAAAGCGTAATCCAAAAACCCGTAATCGATTTTTGTGCTTCCGCAAAATGCCAAAAGGAGCCGGAACCCGGATCAAATTTCCCTTCAGATTCAAATTTAAAATAGGGATTATGAGAAATAAAATAGTCCCACTCGCCTGAAATTATTGCGGCTAAAATGGCAAACACCAAGGTGCCCGAAAACAAAAGCGGTAAATAATTCCATTTCCGTTTCATTATTAGAAATGGCAACATCGCCGCTACTAATACCAATCCTTCGGTACGAATAACAGGCAAGAACGACGCTATGATTAAGGCCGCCGCATAGCGGTACGATATGAGTAAATACATCACATAAGCCAACACCAAGGCATTAGTGGGCTCCGTTAACGCCGAATGGAAATTGGCCAATACCACAGGCTGCAAGCCGAACAATAACACCAACATCCAAGGATTTCGCATGCCCAATTTGCGTCCACACATATACGTAATCCATGCGGTTGTAAGGGTTGCTACCATATTCAACACATACACCGCCTGAATTCCAAACTGAGCAAAAGGAGACGCTAAAATGGTAAAAAACGGCTTTCCCCATAAGTCAAGCATCAGCAGGGGGTGTTTGTAACACCACCGCGCAAATAAATAATGATTCCATGAATCTTGTCCGCCAGCAGGACCATCGGCAGTTATAAATACGGCCACATATAAAACAAGCAACCACAATAAGGCCAAAAACGCCGCACTGCTGTTTCTGTAAGCCTGAAAGAATCGAGGGAGCATAGGGCGAAAATAAGCGAAAAGTCCCAATGAAGGGACTTTTCACAAACTCTTTAGTAATAATTTTTATTAGTACGTACTGCGAACCAAACGCATGTCGTTAATGCGTTTTTCTGCGAGTTTAATAGCCGCTATTTGACTATTAACGTTCAAATTAGACGCCATTTGATAACAATCTAAAATGGTATCGTAAATTTTTTCAGTTTGGCTCATGGCAATTTCGCGCACATAGCCATTGTATTCGCTGTATACGTTAATTAGACCTCCAGAGTTAATCACAAAATCAGGCGCGTACACAATACCCATTTTCTTGAGTAAATCTCCGTGTACCAATTCGTCTTCTAATTGATTATTGGCAGCACCCGCTACGATTTGACATTTCAAATTAGGGATGGTCTCATCGTTCAGAATACCTCCCATGGCACAAGGGGCAAAAATATCAACGTCTAAAGAAATCATGTCTTCAGAAGAAACTGCGATTGCTCCAAAATCAGCCGCAGCTTTTTTAAGAACGTCTGCATTCAAGTCTGAAATATACAATTTCACGCCTTCTTTGTGAAGTAGTTCGAGCAAATGCCAACCTACTTTACCGATACCCATAACCGCAGCACTTTTTCCAGCAAGACTGTCGCTACCGTATGCTTTTTGGGCAGATGCTTTGATACCCATATAGGTACCATAAGCAGTTACAGGAGACGGATCGCCTCCACCACCCATGCTTTCAGGTAAACCTACTACGTGTTCGGTTTCCATCTGAACGTATTCCATATCGCGTGTGGTGGTACCCACATCTTCCGCGGTTATGTATTTTCCGTTTAAATTTTCAACGAAACGACCAAATTTACGCATTAAAGCTTCGCTTTTTTGTGTTTTGGGGTCCCCAATAATCACGGCTTTGGCGCCTCCTAAATTCAAACCAGCAACGGCTGCTTTGTAAGTCATGCCGCGCGATAAACGCAAGGCATCGCGGATGGCGTCTTTTTCGTGTTGGTACACCCACATTCTCGTTCCACCTAAACCGGGACCTAGAACCGTATTGTGAATGGCAATGATGGCCTTAAGACCTGTGGCATTGTCTTGACAAAATACGATTTGCTCATGGTCGGTAGACTCAAGGCCTGCAAACAAATCAAACTGTGTTGCAGGGGTTGTTTCAAATTGAATATCTCCCATTGAATTAAAGTGCAAAGATAACCCTTTTTGTAATAAAAAAATACATTCTCAATGTGTTAAAATGACACTTACGCCCTTGTAGGCAAGGGTCTTGGCGCCCATTTACTGCACGCCTCGGCAATATACTTAATGTGTTCCGGCGTGGTTCCACAGCAGCCCCCCACTATGTTTACCCACTTATTTTGGGCCCAATCGGCAATTACTTTAGACATCTGTTCTGGGCTATCGTCGTACTCACCAAACTCATTAGGAAGCCCAGCATTCGGATAACAACTAACATAAACTTCTGAAACTCTTGACAATTCTTCGACATACTGACGCATTTGATCCGCGCCCAAAGCGCAGTTTAAACCCACACTTAGCAATTCCCCGTGCGAAATACTGTTGTAAAATGCCTCGGTAGTTTGTCCGCTCAGCGTGCGACCCGAAGCATCGGTAATAGTACCACTCACCATTAACGGTATGTCCCAATTTTCCTCTTCTTTTAATGTATTAATCGCAAATAATGCCGCCTTGCAGTTTAACGTATCGAACACCGTTTCTACCAAAATCAAGTCCGCACCCGCTTCTACCAACGAACGGGTTTGTTCGGTATAACAAACCACCAATTCATCGAAACTAACACCGCGATACCCAGGATTATTAACATCCGGACTTAAACTCGCTGTTTTATTGGTAGGTCCCAACGCCCCTGCTATAAAAATAGGTCTATCCGACTCCTTGGCATACAATTCACGGGCTTCCATGGCCACTTGCATCGCCGCCACATTCAAATCATGCACCCGATCACTCATATGGTAATCCAGCATCGAAATGGCATTGGCATTGAACGTATTGGTTTCTATAATGTCGGCACCGGCTCGCATAAACGCCAAATGTATATCCCGAATCAAATGCGGCTGGGTAAGCACCAACAAATCGTTATTCCCTTTTAAAGAATGGGCATAATCTTTAAATTCCACGCCGCGATAATCCTCTTCAGACAGCTTATGCTGTTGAATCATAGTGCCCATGGCGCCATCGATAATTAAAATTCTTTCCCTTAATATTTCTCTAATATCCATATTGTTTATTTTTTAAAAACTCAAAAACCTCCTTAAAGTACGTATTTAACATCTCAATGGCATTTTGTGTTTCATTGAAATTTTTATTTTCGGGGGAAATTTCCCGTTTAGCTGGCCTCATCTCATTAAACACAACTTGTGCCGCGGCACTCGTGGGTTTTGCCGCATCCTCAAACCCTTCAAAAGCATTTGCCTTACCTTTATCAAAAGCAAATCCTACTGGCTTCGCTCCTTTCCAAGCCAACCACTGACAATCGGCGCTGTACAAAGATTGAAGGTCTTTCCGTTTTATAAATCCGGTAGATTTTCCGGAAAAAATGGATGCCAATTGCGTTTCTATTTCATCATTACTCAAAGCACGTTCTGATTTCACAGCGCTGGGCTGAACCAAAACCATCGCTTTATATTTATAGGCAACGTAAAGCGGCAAGTTATCAAACTTCGCATAATTAAACGCGGGTTTTACAATTTGACCGCTCAAAACGCCTTGTTTCCTTAGGGTATCCAAGAGATTGGAAAATCGTTGCTCACTGTTTAAACTGAGTGCGATTACATGACTTTTCTCTTTGGTAAAGAAGTAAACGATATCGCTATACAAAGAGATACCGGTTTCAGATGGATCTTTTACGTTAGCAAATAAAGGGGCATTGCGAATGAGCTGAATCAATGAATCCATATAAGGCGGTTGCTTAACCTCAGAATCATCGCGCATTTTACGTGTTTGAAAATGCATAAATGCACGCACATCCTGCGGTACAATAACCGGTAAACTGCTCCGCGATTTAAAATTAAAATACAGATACGCCCCTACCGTTATAACCGATATACTCACAAGGGTCATCATGGTTAACACTATGCGCCGAAATCCTTTGTCTATTGCCACGGTGCAAAGATAGAAGTTCCAATTGT
>CAMBBZ010000148.1 GCA_945863965.1 Chitinophaga pinensis
TTAGGTCCCACGTAAACAACGGAACGGAATAAATAACTGGCGGTGGCCCCCATTGTGATAAAGAGTGCTTCTCGCTGTTTTTTCAAATTGGTTGAAATCAACAGCTGCAAGGGCACGTCTAAAGAAACCAAACTTATTCGGGTATAGGCTGTGTTGGTCGTGGTATCTCCGGGTTGTGCATTTTTAAAACCTCCCCCGCGAAAGCGTAAATCCAAACCTGCTTGATAATGAAAACGGCCTTTCTCCAGTGGATTGTGGTAATATAAACCCGCAACATACCCTAACATGGGTTGGGGGTTTTTGAGTTCATCGCCAAAAAAGGAATACGCGCCAACTCCCATTTTGAGTCCTAAATTGCTAAGGTCGTTCGCGCTTTCTTGAGCCGATACACGACCGAAGAAGGCCAATATTGCCAGAATAAGTATGCTCGTTTTTTTCATTTTAGTTCGTCGATTCGATTTCCTTTTAGGGCCATTGACACAGCAATATCCATTACCCGTTCTGCAAAAGGCCTTGAAAAATCGTTCAATTTATCTATTGCCGTTTGTAGTAATTGCCTATCGTCCTGTTCTATTAGACCCCTAACCGCTTCAATGCGTTGTTTGGTACCTTCCAATTCTTCAGCAGAAAGCAAATTACTATTTTTATTAATGAATCGTTCGGTTGTGTAGATAATTTGATGGGCTTCGTTTTGCGATTCTCGCAACAACCTGAGGGTCACGTCGGATTGAGCATGCGTAAATCCACTAAGCAACATCGCCTCTACTTCGGCGTCGGTAAGGCCATAGCTGGGTTGTATTTCCACGGATTGGCTAACGCCGCTACGCAATTCTTTGGCTTGTACCTTGAGCATACCATCGGCATTTAAGGCAAATTGAATTTCAATTTTGGGCATACCCGCGGGCATCGCAGGGATACCCCCGAGCACAAACGATCCCAGTTTCCTATTTTCTTCTACCAATTCGCGTTCGCCTTGATACACCGATACCATGAGGTTTATTTGGGCGTCAACGCTGGTCGAGTATTCACGGCCCACTCGGACCGGGATTTTCGAATTACGCGGGATTAGCACATCCATCAGTCCTCCTGCCGTTTCAATACCTAAAGAAAGCGGTGTTACATCTAGCAGGAGCACATCGCTTCGATTTCCATCGAGCACGTCGGCTTCGATGGCGGCACCTAAAGCTACTACTTCATCGGGATTGATTTGGTTATTAATACGGCTACTGGGGAATTCTTGGGTTAGTTTCTCGGCAATTCGCGGAAAGCGCGTGCTGCCCCCCACTAAAACCACTTCTTGGATTTGATCGGGCGTTAAACCGGCATCGCTGAGTGCCTTTTTTACAGAATTCCATGTTTTTTGTAGAATAGGTTCGGCTAGCTGCGCCAAGATGTCGAAATCCAATTCGAGTTGTTTTTCTGAGTTTAAGGCGTGCGTAAATTTCCCCCGAGAATTTTCAGATAATGCGATTTTGGCTTTTTCTGCCCAATGGCGCAAATCTGCGAAATCGCCTATTTCTGTGGGAGCGGCTTGTTTTCTCCAATAGTTCACAATTTCGCGGTCTATATCATCGCCTCCTAAAAGGGTATCGCCATGGGTAGCCAAAACCTCAAAAACGCCGTCTTCGATGTGTAAAATAGACACATCAAAGGTGCCTCCACCTAAATCATAGACTACGATATTTCCAATTGCTTGCGATTGAATTCCGTAGGCCAAACTGGCAGCGGTGGGCTCGTTGATGATGCGCAATACCTCAAGACCGGCAAGTTTACCGGCATCGCGGGTGGCTTGGCGCTGTGATTCGTTGAAATAAGCCGGCACGGTAATTACGGCCTGCTCCACACGGGCATTAAGGGCTAATTCGGCCTGCGTTTTTAGCTCTTTCAGAATTTCGGCGCTGATTTCTATGGGATTGTATACGTGGGATCCGATTTGAACGTTTACCTTATTATCGAGGGTATCCGGCACGATACGATAGCCTAAGTCCAAATTTTCTTGGGTTAAATCCGAATAACTTTTACCCAACAAGCGCTTTATGCTGTAAACGGTTCGCTCAGGAGACAGCAGGAGCTGCGCTTTGGCGTAAGCGCCTACAGCAGGAACCTCATGTTCGTTGTAATGAACTACGGAAGGAACGATTCCGTTTCCCCTTACTGGAATTATCTGTGCTTGTTTTTGTCCCTTAGGAACATACGCCACCAAGGAATTGGTCGTGCCCAAATCGATTCCCACCACTACAGCAGACTTTTCGATGGATCCAGAAGCGATATTGATAGAAATTTTTGCCATTATTACTTAGGTTTCACCTTCATTTTAGAAGGAATAGACCAAGGGACAAAATTACAACAAGCAGGTGGTTTATACATCCGATAAATTCACCTAAGAAACCGATGAATGCACAAACAAAAAAAGGAATGCCCTTCGTGACATAAACGTGACGGGCTTGCGTTATATATGGCTTGAAAAGCGAGGTATTTTTGCAGCCTTCTTTAACAACCATGAAACATATTTTACTAGCAGCAAGTGTTTTCTTATTTGCGGGAAACGCCTTTTCTCAGCGTGTAATCGACACCATTAATATGGAGCCTGGTTATGCCAAACAAGTTTTCTATCAAATTCAAACAGGTAGCAAGCACTCTTCTGGAATGACGCAATGGCATATTGCGCATACTACTTTACAGATGGATAATGCCATCCGCTTAAACCACGCTGCAGGCGTTTTTGCCTATTTGTATCCAAAAGGCAACAATTCGAGCTACAACAATTTTGATACTACAGGTTGGAAAACTTGGAACATGCCCTACAACGATATGAAAGATGAGGCATTGGGTGCACTGAACAAACAAAAAAACCTTGGAAACCAGTGGGACTTTTCTTGGGGCGTATACGACCCAACTTCACATGTTGTTAAAGGTGATTCTTTGTACCTTATTAAGGTAGGATCTGGAGCGAACACCAAACTCTATAAATTCATGCCGATCAAGCAGGACAAAAACGGCGACTTTATTTTCGAATTTGGTCCCTTAGACGCCCAGTCTGGTTCACCCGACACAATCAAACAAAGTCAGGCCGACAAAGGCACGTTCAAATATTACAATTTTACGTTAGATCGTCAGGTAGCTATTGAAGCGGCTGGAGGAAACTGGCATTTGAATTTTGCGCGTTATTACGATTTGGTTCCTGCACCGGGCACCAACGACTCGGGTATGTATCCCGTGAGCGGAGTAGAATCAAAACGCGGCTTGAAAATCGCCTTGGTTAACGGCGTAACATTCGATGATATCATCGCAGCTCCACAAGCGTTTATTGATATTGCTAATGCCGATACGTCCATTGCCGCCGGTCATGGTTTTAAAGTTGGACTTACCCGTGTGGGCAGCGATTGGCGTTTTTTCAACGGTAGCAGCTTTGTGGTTGTACCGCGTAAAAATTACATTGCAGCCATAACCAACGCCACTGGTACTGAATATTGGGCTCTGCGATTCTTGTCGTTCTCAGGTCAATCTACAGGCCGCCTCACCTTGGAGCGTACCAAGTTAGGAGAATTGGCTTCGGTTAATTCCCTTGATGCCAACACGTTATCCGTATTTCCAAATCCAGCAAGCGATCTATTGTGGGTGCGTGCCAACACCAGCACCATTCAACAAATCACCCTATACAGCCTTACAGGCACCGTGGTTAATAGATTCACGTGCAACGATAATTTGGTATCCATACCCATCGAAAACCTTCCGCAAGGTCAATATATTGTTGAGGCCCAGCACAGCACAGGCAGCCAACGCAGTATGTTCATCAAGCACTAATATTCACGCATTTTCATGCGATTCACCGGATTTTTTCTTTTTTTGTTGAGCGGATTGAGCCCCTATTTGGGGGCTCAATCAATTATTGAGCCGCTACCCAAGCTAGAAGACAAAATACGTTTGCTTGATTCTGAAAGACAGCCTTTGGCTCAATTTCCATTCTTTTGGGTGCGCGGAACATCGATTATATCTCTAAAAACAGATGAATTTGGAGAATGCCTCATACCAGGGCCTGAAAGCGCTATTTTGCGGATTTCTGCTGATATGGGTCGCATAACAGGCGATAGTATTTGGCCCCGTAATCGGGAGGAATTTATCATCGAAACCCAAATTAGCCAAATCAATCCGGTTTCTATCACGGCTTCCGTGAATCCGCGCTTGGCTACCGACAACCCTTACGCCATTCAAGTAATAACCCGAAAGACCATTGAGAAGATGGCGGCTCAAAATGTGGCCGATGTACTTCAAAACCAATCGGGGGTTTTGCTCGGACAAGATCCGAGTTTAGGCGCTTCCGTGCAATTGCAAGGCCTTGGAGGTCAGAACGTAAAAATATTAATCAACGGCGTTCCTATGATCGGTCGCTTGAACGGCAA
>CAMBBZ010000149.1 GCA_945863965.1 Chitinophaga pinensis
GAAATGCCGTTTAAAAATGTGTATTATACTGGTATTGTTCGAGATAAGCTCAGACGTAAAATGTCAAAAAGCTTAGGGAACAGTCCAGATCCATTAGATTTAATTGCTTCACATGGAGCCGATTCCGTTCGTTTGGGGATGTTATTGTGCGCGCCTGCAGGAAACGATATTTTGTTTGACGAATCGCAAATTGAACAAGGTAGAAATTTTTGCAATAAAATATGGAATGCGTTTCGATTGATTAAATCGTGGGAGTCTGACGATTCTGAATTCAGGAGCTATGAAAAAGAGACCATACAATGGTTTTCTTCGCGATTGGCAACTGTAATTAACGAAAACGAATCCCATTTCAAAGAGTTTCGATTGTCGAACGCCTTAATGAATTTGTATAAATTGGTATGGGACGATTTCTGCAGTACCTATTTGGAAGGGGTAAAGCCGGCATACGGATCAAAAATTTCCCAAGATGCTTTATTTGCTTCCCAAAAGTTCATGGACACCCTTATGAAAGCCATTCATCCGATAATGCCCTTTATTTCAGAGGAAATTCACCAAGGATTGGCGCTGGATTCTGTAGCTTGTGTGGTTTCGGATTATCCCCATTTTGAAACATCGCAAAAAGGCGATTTAGATATTGTTTTAAATGCCATAACGGAGTTAAGAGGGGTTAGGGCCCAGCATCAAATTTTACCGAAAATCCAATTTGAGGTGTGGTTGAAAAATACGTTGCCAGAAATTGAGACTTACAAAGACATGATTGGAAAACTAGCCAATGTAAGTTGGCAATTGGGAGCAACCGAAGAGGGGAATTTCGTGATGATTCCTTTGAAGAATATGGAAATGTGGGTTAAGCTCGAAGTTGAAATCAATAAAGAAGAGGAAATTGCCAAAATAGATAAGGAATTGACGCACCTTCAAGGCTTCTTATTGAGTATCATGAAAAAGTTAGATAATGAAAAATTCATGGGACATGCAACTGCCGAGGTAGTGGATCGAGAACTCCAGAAAAAGGCCGACGCGGAAGCTAAGATTCACAATTTGCAGCAGCAAAAATCACAATTGCAGTAACCCCTTTGGGCCTAATTGTGCCGTGTTTTTAGTTGACGATTGTGATAATTACCAACGGCATTGCCAAGGTTTTTACCATATTCCATTCCTTCTCGGAAATGAATTCCCCCGTAAATGCGGCTCATACACGCTTCGTTACTGGCTTCACGAAAATTCTTATAGTGTCGAACGCCCAATCCGAATTCATATTCGGTAGAATCTGTAAAAGCGTATTCTCCGAATAGATGGGTCAGAACGGTGGCGGCGGCTGATGATACCACACTATGTGCGGAAGGGTATTCAGGAAATGAAGGCGTTTCTATGGCGGGTAGCCAAGAGGAATCGATAAGTCGTTGTATTGCGGTTACAGGGCGGATATATTCGTAAATATATTTTGCATCCCAAACTGCAATAAATCCGTCGAACATTACCGAAGACATGCGGAGCATGCCCTCAGCAGATTGAAAAAGATTATAGTTTTGTTCGCGTGCTACGGTAGAAAATAATGACAACCAATGTCCAGCGGGTGAAACTTTAAGAACCTTGATCGTAGCATGGCCATAATGCACGGTACTGCTCGGATTGTCATCCCAATAGCGAGCTGTAAGTAATTGTAAAGAATCAACATCTTCGGCTGTTTTGTATATTTCCTGCATCATTGCATAGAATTTTGATTTTTTATCTGCGCTGTACGGGCTAGGTTTGGGCAAGCTATCAAAAAATTGATGACCGGAGCTCAGGAAGCTAGGTCTTATTTTCTTCCATTGGGGTTCAATGGCTTGAATGAATTCTTTGGGAGTAGGTTGCCAAAGCGCCACATCGTTTTTCGCTAAATAAAAATCCGTACCTCGAATTTGAGCAAAAGTATCCTTACTAGCCCAGTTGAGTACAGCTTTACTAACTGAATCTCCCCACGAAATACTGTGATTAAAAACAGACTTATTTAATTTACTCTTGTAAAAACTTATTTTTTGAGAATAAAAGGCATCAATGGGATCTTCTTTATAAACCAGGTCTCTCGCAGTTTGGGTATACGCTTGTAAGGCGGCGAGATCCAGGCAAATTCCTAATGCGGTATCAATTTTGGGCATGCTTTTAAAGCCATTAAATTGTCCTACTGTAGACGTCAAGTTCGGATCAAACGGACAAACAGACTCGTATGCTGCAAGTGTCGCATAAAAGTAACGTCTTGAGGCTACTGGTGGGGGAATCCCATCTAGTACAACTGCATTTTGAATGGCTAGATTACATTCGGAAAGTATATCGTGATTAAAAATGACCTTCTCTGTTGTTGGGGTTTGGGTACAACCTAGAAAAGCACCGATTAACGAAAAAATAAGAAAAACTCGAAGAATTGGTTTCATAGACATCAAATATAAAAAGAAAAGCCGCTATACCTAAGGTATAGCGGCAAAATCATTCAGTTTAGATTGATTCTTACTTGTCCTCGAGGACAATACCAGACTCATTCTTATATGGACTGGCAACCTTTGCATATTCTTTTAGGCGTTTGATGTTCTGAACGCGCACTGTAGACTTCGAACGGTTTTTAGCTTCTTTTCTCTTTAATCTAGTTACTGCCATGGCTCAATTATTTCTGCAAATATAACGCAATGTCTAAATTTATCAAAAAGAAATATTGATAATTCCCCAAGTTTCTTTGCCTTTATAGCGCACATGCACCGATTGGACATTTTCATCCACGATAATCTGCCTTGGCATAGCGCTCATGTAGCCTCCACCTTGATAGATAGGCACTTTTCGTTTTGATCCATTTTTGAGCAATACGTAGGCATCAATTACTCCGCGCTCCAATGGAATTGTTTTCGTTTTCCCTTTTAACTCAAAAACCTGCGTGCTTTTGTTATTTTGGGTACAAATAATGCGCGTTGACTCTTTGTGTTGCGCAAATACCATTCCCCGTCCGTCACCGGGCAAGTAAAAGCCAGACTCGCGGCCGTTTTTGTATGTAAATCTCTTACCTCCTTGATTCAATAAAACACAGCCGTTATGGGCATCGTCGGGACCGAACTGTTCTCTTGTGTACTGGTTGTTACCACTAGCAACAATGTCTAGATATCCATCGTGATTCACATCAATAGCCTGCATGCCACAGAGTGGACCTCTTTGAGATTCAAATGGGAGCGGAGCCACCGAAAATATACCCCCTTCATTGACCAGCAATAGGTGGGCAAATTCGTTGGCAAACATTTGATTGTCTTTTAATTTGTCGCCAAAAATCTCTTCCATGGTTCGGCCACTAAACGAAGCATAGTTGGTGTATTTTTTTCCAAAATATTTGGGAAGCACCATAGACATTTCATCCAATATATATAACGGATACTGTTTGCCATTTTGGGTATAACTTAAAAAGAAATCGGTTCGGCCATTGCCATCAACATCGGTCCAATAAATGTGCACCGGCTCTGATTTCTGAGCTCTAATAAAGCTATTCAATCCTTTGTTTGAAACAACATAATCCATGTCGCCATCGTTATCGATATCTAGCTGACAAATGCTGTTATACCAACCTGAATAATCGAAGGTTTGGGTTTCTTTAGAGGTAAATTCAAACTTCCCTCCGGTGTTTTTCATGAAAATGATAGGCGTAAACTCACCCACGAGCATTAAGTCGGGCTTATTGTCGTTATTGTAGTCGGTAAAAATTCCTTCACAAATCATACCAGGCATAAACAAGGCCGGTGCATCGCTTTGTGTGGCATCTATGAAACGCCCTCCTTCGTTTTTAAGCAAGTAGCTGCGTATGGCAATATTCGGGTAATTTCCGGGTACTGAACGACCGGATACAAATAAATCTAAATCGCCATCTTGATCGTAATCTGCCGATGTAACGCTATTGCAGCTGCCGATTACATTGGGTAATTTAGCGCTTGCATCGGTGAATATGCCCGATCCGTTATTAATATACAAGTGGTGGGTATAGGCATTGTTAGGCCAGGACAATTCGGTTCCCCCAATAGCCACATACAAATCTAAGTCGCCATCGCCATCCGAATCAAAAAGCAAGGAACCTGTAATATCGGCTTTAATACTTCTCCATAATTGAGATGGACCTAAGATATAATTCCCTGTTTTTGTGCCTAAAAACAAACTCGCATTTCCACTGCCATCACCAATAAATATATCGGATATTCCGTCTTTGTTGACATCGCCTGAACTCATTCCAGGTCCTAGCATCGTTAAACGATGGGGAAGGAGCGGTTCCCTTTTATAATCGGGTGTTTCTAAATCAGTGTGTTTAAAATTGAGCGCATTTGAAACGGGAGAAAAGT
>CAMBBZ010000150.1 GCA_945863965.1 Chitinophaga pinensis
CCACCTACACAAATCGTGCAATATTCACCTCCTCCGGCAACTCGCTGCCACTGCACAGGAAATCGGCGTACCGCGGACTTAAATAACTGACCAAACTGCTGCCCTTAGATCCCAATCCGTTGTATATATATAAGGTATCGTGTTGTGGATGTTTGCCTAAAAACGGCCGCCAAGTCGCTACCGTGGGTCGCGGAGCCCGCCTGTGCGACACCAATTTAATTTCTTGGGGAATCCATTCTTTAAACAATTCAATCAA
This sequence comes from Chitinophaga pinensis, assembly GCA_945863965.1. Classification (GTDB taxonomy): domain Bacteria; phylum Bacteroidota; class Bacteroidia; order NS11-12g; family UBA955; genus VMCP01. The sequence goes on from CAMBBZ010000150.1 coordinate 257, forward strand.
TTCAGCGGCGTGATGCGCTTCGGGAACGGTACTGAGACTCTCGTTGTGATACGTGCTTCCCCCGAGCCAAAGATTGCCCCCAATAGGAACCAACCACTCCTTGCGTTTTAAAATGAAATCTTGCGGCAAATCGGGAATTTCCAACACTAAAATATCGCCGCCCGTTGCCCCTAAAGGCAAATAGTTGAAATACGGATTGTCCTTTAAACCAATGCCTTCGGCAAATACAATCTGCTGGGCGCTAATATTGAGTGCATGCCAAATCCCATCGAAATGCAGCGATTCGTGTGGGAATTTTGCTTGAATACGTTCGATTCCAATCTGGGGAAAATAGGTATAAGCCGCTTCTAGAAACTCTTTTACATCGAGTTTTCCCGATAAAAGACATTCAGCACCGCCAAAGGGCAGGGGAAGGCCATGCGCATTGGGGCTCAATTCCTCAATATGAATAGGGGTAAGGTGCTGTTGAAATCCGTTCTCCTTAGACCGCTTGGTCCAATTTTTAGTATGTTGCGGATTTTTGTGGACCTGCAACGTGGGAATCCGATGAATGAATTTGGCCCCAAATAAATGTTCCCAATTTTCATAATATTCGAATACCGACGGATATATTTCGTCGCATTTCCAGGCCTTTTGAACGTTTCTGGGCACCATCGGATTCATCATTCCGGCAGCGGTGCGACTGCTGCTGTGCGCGTTGTTGTCGTCTATGATGGCAATACGCTTTCCTTTTTTATGGAGTTCTAGCGCCAAGGTGCTGCCCGCAATGCCCGCGCCCACTATTAAAAAGTCATAAGTTTTTGCTTCTTCCGCCATAAATCAAGATCTTGCGCGAAGTTACGCGTATGAAAAAGAAAATTGGATTCCTAATTGTATTAATCGCGCTTTGTCAAACCGCCTTTTCCCAAAAAACGGAGTTCAAAGGCGCCAATCAATTTTATGGGGAATTGGGCACGCACGTTTTATTTTGTCAACTCGACGGTGATGGCGCTTCAGGATATAATAAATTCGGACTGCAGGTGCAAGGTTTGGTTGGATTTACCCTAAACAAACAGGAAGCCATAGAATTCAGTTTAGGCATTTCAGAACGCGGCTCTCGCAAGGGAACTGACCCGGAAAATAGTGACTTTCGAATTTTTCATATCCGACACCAATGGTTGGAAACGGGGGTGTATTACGCCCGCTATTATAAGGGCGTTTTGGCCCATGCCGGATTGAGGGGCACGTATTTAATTGCGGCTGAAGAATCGGAAGGTTTTGATCCGAATATAGAAAAAAGCATGCGTAAATTGGGAGCCTTAGCCGAAATAGGACTGCGGTATCCCTTAAACGACAATTGGTCCATTGCGACAAGTGCCTCGTATGGCATTTTATCATTGTTAAAAAACGATAATAGCACGTTTTTGCCCAATACGATTTACCAATCTGCCGGACTGTTTTCGAATAATATCGGAATTGGTATTACTTTTACCCCATGATTGCGAACATCAAAATAGGCGCCTTCCTTCTTCTCTTTTTTTGGGGAAGCCTAAGCACGGCGGTAGCCCAACCTTACGGTTCCGTAAGGCAGAAAAAGTCCATCGAAAACAGCATCACCCAAGCTAAAAAATCAAATATTTACAAGGTTATAAACGAACAGCTAATCGCATGGAACCAAGGCGATATGCAAGGGTATATGCAAGGATATTGGAATTCCGATTCTTTACAATTCATCACGAGCAAAGGCGTTACCTTAGGTTACCAGCAGGTGTTGAGCAACTATGTGAAATCATATCCCACGAAAGAAAAAATGGGAAACTTATCGTTTGAAAACTTATCGGCAACATTTTTAGATCCCTTAGAACAAGTGGCGCAGGTAACCGGAAAATGGAAGGTACTACATGAAGGTAAAACCTCGGAAGGCACCTTTTCCTTAATCGTGAAGTTTTTCGGCAGCGAACCCAGAATCATCATCGATCACACCTTTTAAACCGTATGAATTTCGTTCAAAAGCACAAATGGTTGTGGCTGATTTTGATCCTGCAAGTGGCCATTCATTTGCCGTATATGAATCGGGTGGCCATGGGAAATCACGTTTGGCGACAGGTGAATACGTTGGCGGTTGCAAAGAACTATTACGAAAAGGATATGAATATTTTATATCCGCGCATCGATAAAAATTACGGAACCAACGGCGTTACCGGTCCGCAGTTCACCTCTTACGATTATTCTGTAGCCCTTATATATAAGGTATTCGGTTTTTCCGAAACCGCGCACCGGTGGTTCAGTTTATTGCTGTCATTATGCGCAATTGCGGGCACTATTGCCATTATCCGGCTGTATTTGCCCCGCGGTGGGGCGCCTTATTGGGGTGGCTTGGCCCTGATAGGCATACCGGAGTTTTATTATTACAGCATTGCCGCGGTGCCCGATTTATTGGCTCTTGCCGCAATGGTTTGGGGCTGGTGGTGGTTTTATCGGTTTTTGAATACCCAAAAATTGAAATACGCGTGGATTTCGGGCTTGTTTTTAGCCCTTGCGGGCGCAACAAAATTGATGTTTTTGGTACCAGGCTTTATTTTCTTGGGGGAAATTATCCGCCGGAACGCTTGGAACTACCTTCGTATTGGGGGCTATGCAATCGTGGGCACATTGGCTATTGGTGCCTCCTTGGCTTGGTATGCGTGGGCGAAACACTTGACCGATATGAATGGTATTAACGAATTTGTGCATGCCATTCGATTCAAGGAGTCTGTGCTTGATATATTAACGGTATTGGGGAAGAATTTAGCCATTGACACAGTTGAAACCTGGGTGGGATATCCGCTAATTATACCGGTGTTTGGCGGAATTTATTTTTTATTGAAGCACAGAAGGCAAGACTGGCGTGTGGGACTGTCGCTATTATCGGCAGTTTTATATTATGTATTTATGCAACACCAGTTGGAGCACCACGGGTATTATATCGTTTTATTCGTGCCCTTTATCGCATTATCGGCGGCCTATTTTGTGCAGGTGATGCAAGGGCGTTCCAAAGCTTCCCCCGAGAAATTCTTTGGAATGTCGAAATGGCACATTTTCATTCTTTTGGCACCCATTTGGTCTCTTTTGCGCATGTCGCACAATTTCAATCTCGATAAACCGGGTATGCCGGTTGCCTTTGCCCAATCTGAAAGCCGTGAGCGGATGCAGCAGTTAAGCAAATCGCAAGATTTGTGGATTGTGGGTCCCGATCAATCGGGCTGTGTTTATTTTTATTATTTGGGCGCGAAAGGATTTCCTTGGTACAATTTAGGCGATAAGCCAACGGAATTCAGTCGATTTAAAGCGATGGGGGCCAAGGGTATCGTTACCGATTCAGAAAAAGAAGCCTTAGACTATTGCACGAATCAGCATATCGGGGTTGAGGTGCTTCATAGGCATCAAAATTGGGTTTGGTTGAGATTTATTTAAAATTTTAGGTCCTACTTTGTTTAGGAATGAGATTTGCATATATTTGCACCCCGATTTACAACGAAAATCATGAACTTAATAGTAAATAGCATCACTCAAGGAACTTTGCGTACCGATTTACCTGACTTTAAAGCCGGTGACCGTATCACTGTTTTTTATAAGATCAAAGAAGGTGCCAAAGAGCGTATTCAGCAATTCCAAGGAGACGTTTTGCAACGCCGTAATTCCGGTGTTAATGAAATGTTTACCGTTCGTAAAATCTCCAACGGAGTAGGCGTAGAGCGTATTTTTCCTTTACACAGCCCATACATTGATAAAATAGAGGTGAATCGCCACGGTAAAGTACGTCGCGCACGTATCTTTTATCTACGTGAACAGATCGGTAAGAAAGCCCGTATCAAAGAACGTCGCATCATCAAATAAAATTCAAACTGCCCATCACGGGTATGGTTTATATCTAAAAGGTCCGCAATGCGGGCCTTTTTTTGTGGTATTCCATTTTAATATACACTTTTTATTAAATTAACATAGGGTGTCTTAAACTTTACAACACGCCTTGCGTCATATATGGGCAAAGCATGACATATTTGTATCACAAACCACCCACACTATGAGTTTGCCTGAAAGAGATATTGAAAAAATAGAAATGCG
>CAMBBZ010000151.1 GCA_945863965.1 Chitinophaga pinensis
GCCCTTAACTGCTGTGTCTGAGTGACCCAATTGTAACAGCACCCTGCAGTAAATTATATTCAAGCCTTTCTACCGATTGGGCTGCGAATTATTCAATCCGTATCCAATTAATTCATCATAAGGCATAACCGGATTACGGTGGTAAATTAAGACCATGTAATTATTTTCCGCTACCGAATGGGAGGATTCAAAAGGAACGAAATTTAGAAAATTGTCTTCTTGTGATTCCCGAATGCCATACATGTAATTATAAAAACCTTGCTTTAAGGGGATCACCGCCTCGTAGTGTTCATTTTCGGCATTGTAATACATTTTATACGGTTCGAGAATGCGCCAATCGCTCATTTCCCCGTATACATATATATCTTTTTCTAGAAGGGGGCTTGCCAATGAAAAATGCACAAAACAATAGTCGCTTTCAGCCGGCTGGTTGCTCGGCACATCCCGATTGTCGTAATAAACCCGGCCGTTATAATCTTTCCAATTGGTATACGCATCGGTACCTCTACTGCGGTCGCCAATGAGCCAAACATGTTTTTGTCCGCCAATATTTTCGCGCTTTCTAACCCCTGTAGCCGCTGTTTGTAGACTTCTAATATCGAAAAAACGAAATTCGTTATTACCCCAAAACTGAGAGCCCAACATTTGATTGTATACAAAGGACTCGTTTTTAATAAACTGCGGCTTTAGATTCGTAATCGCCGTATTCCAATCCCCATTTTGCAAAACCACCGACGTCATGTCGCGATGCGGATTGGGCATAAAATAATCTCCACTGGTTTTGTTAAAGGTGAAATTTACCTGTTGCTGCAATTGTCGAAATTCTACCTGACTACTTTGTGAAAGTTGGACTTGTACATTGCCTTTTGCTTGCAATACCATAAGTCGGCGCGAAAAAACAATGTCGTTTTCGTTATAGTTGCGATAAACAACCAGTACATAATTTCCCGAAAGTTTAGGTTGCATATCGGCGTTGGGCAATCGAGTCTCGTAATGCACATAAGATGTTAAAGTGCCATTGGAGAAGCGAACTTGATCAAACTCTTGATATCCCATGCCATCGAGGTATTGGGTGCGCGATATCGGCGATTTGCGCCAGAGAGCATCGCAATGCACCAATGTAACTTGATAATAATCCCGTTCGGCTTGCAACTGATCGAAACTCAGCTCTAAATCACCTGTTGCCGAGCCCAACGTTATTAGGGGGAAATTAAACCCACTATTGGAATTACGAAATACGATAGATCGCACATCCCCTTCGTAAACCGCATTGGTCAAACGCAACGTACTATCGGTTGTGGCACCCAATGGGTTTAGGAACACCCCCACTAATAAGAGCCAAAATAACCGCTTCATTGTCCAAATATAACGGCTTTTTGCGGTTTTTATTGAATCTTATTGTGCATCTACCCAAAGCTCCATCACACCGTCGAGCGTAGCTTGACGTGCATCGCGGTCCAATTGCATTTTCCGATGGGCTTCAATCAAATCCATTAAAACCTCCGAATTACCTACTACATCACCCTCTTGCATCTTCAATGCTAAGTTGGCTAGTTCCAAATCGATCATTTTTATTTCCGCTTCAAGACCTTCCATCTGCCGCTCCCATTCTTGGATTTTATTCTTTGAAACCCCTTTCGGCACTGATTTTTCTATTTTTTCGGCGGGGACGTTTTCAACGGATCCTTTGTGCGATGGTTTTAGCGTTGCCACTTCAGGCACACGGGTACGAATCCAATCGTTATATTCGTCATAAGTTCCAGGATATTCGCGAATAACCCCGTTTTCAATCCACCAAATTTTATTAGCCACCCGACTGATGAACGTACGGTCATGCGATACAAAAAGCAATGAACCGGCATATTCATTTAAAGACTCTGCCAATACCGATGCCGAGAACATATCCAAATGGTTTGTGGGCTCGTCTAATAATAAGAAGTTAGATTGTGTAATTAAGGTTTTCGCCAATGCCAAACGCGACTTTTCTCCCCCCGACAATACCTTGACTTTTTTAAACACTTCATCACCCGTAAACAAAAAACAGCCCAAAACCGTGCGCAATTCCTTATCGGTATACTCCGCACTTACCGTTCCGATTTCATTAATTAAATCGTTTTTTAAATTCAAGGCCTCCAACTGATGCTGTGCGAAAAACGAAGCCTCCACATTCCATCCCAATTCTACCTCTCCCTCACACGGTTCGGTTCCCATAACCATACGCAGCAGGGTAGACTTACCCTTTCCATTCGCTCCAATTAAAGCAATCTTATCCCCCCGTAATATCTGACCGGAAGCTCCTTGCATAATTTGCAAATCGCCGTAAGACTTTTGTAAATTCCGCAACTCAGCTATTACTTTTCCCGGCTTTACTCGAATATTAAACCTGATGTCAAAATCGCGGTTCTCCTTATCTTTTAACTCAATTCTATCTATTTTATCGAGTTGTTTTACGCGACTTTGCACGGCAGCCGCTTTCGAGGCTTTGGCTCGGAACCGCTGAATAAATTTCATTTGCTGTTTGATGAAATCTTGCTGATTCTCAAACTGTCGCTGCATTAAGGCATCCCGTTCTTCCTTTTCCTCCAAATAGGAAGTGAAATTTCCCTTATAATGAAACAATTGCTGGTGGGCCACTTCCGCCACCCGATTTACCGTTCTGTCTAAAAACAAAGGATCGTGCGAAACAATTACGTAAGTACCCTGATACTCGTTTAAATAATCTTCCAACCATTGGATGGTCGGTAAATCCAAATGGTTCGTGGGCTCGTCCAATAAAAGCAAGTCTGGAGCCATCAACAACAGGCGACCCAAAATTGCCCGCATGCGCCAACCTCCACTCAGATTCATCAACGGTTTGCCCAACCATTCCGTTGGAAATCCCAGCCCTTCTAATATTTTTTCTCCCTGAGCCTGCCAATCGTATCCGCCTAGCTGACCGAAAAGCTCTTGGGCCTCTCCCAGTTGATTCAAACGATGCTCGTCGTAATCGGTTTCAATTTCCTTCAATAAACGCTGAATATCTAAATCGAGTTTTACCAAATCTTCGCGTCCCGATAATACCACATCGCGCACAGACTCTTTGTATTCAACGCTCAATAAATCCTGATTCAAAAAACCAATTTTCATGTTATTGGCTTTCGACATAACGCCTTCGCGCAATTCATATTCCCCCGAAATAAGTCGCAACAAGGTAGATTTACCGGTACCGTTCAATCCAACCAGACCTATTTTTTCATTGGGCTTAATATGCCAACGGGCGTTTCTATATAAATACCTACCTGCAAATTCAAAAGAAAAATCATTAAGTGCTAACACGCTGCAAAGGTATGAAACCTTGGCCGAGCCATAAAGCAATGCCTATTAATTTGATAAAATGATGCTAACAAGCAACCTAAATTTTCCTATATTCGTCTAAATACTGCTTGAAATCTAATTCTTTAGGCCCAATACAAACCCAATAATACAACCAACATTACCCAATAATGCCATTCCACCAATCACATAAAAACTACTGCCGTTTTTTCCTTGGGGGAATGTTTTTCATGCTTGCCTCTGGCCTCTATGGACAAAACAGCATTGTGGGCGATGGATTCGGCGGCCGGTTGTGGTATAAACCTACCAATGTGAGCGCCGCTCCCTATGGAGCGTTTACCACGTGTAATGGCGAACTCTATGGTTGGGGGGTGCGTGAAAAAACTACTTATCTGGTAAGTCTGGATAATAACCAACGATATTTTGCTCCAACGCCCGTTCACAATTTAAAAAATATCCGATACCACTCTGCAGGTTATACCATGACCGTTATTAAAGATAACGATAGTGGTTTTATTTGGGAATCCTCTTATAACAGCCGACCTGTAGGAATATTAGACAGTGTGTTGTTTTGCGACGGAGGTTGGACTCTAGGAGCCTATATTCAAAAAAATGGGAAAGCCTATATCAGCAGCATCGCGCAAAATCCCCGTTTACTCAATGCTTTTGAATATAACCAACGTAAAATTGTAAGCGATTCACTTATATATCCCGGAGATCCATCAAACCCAAACGCAATAACACGGTTTATCATTCAAGATGTTAAAGGAATTGACAACGCCGTTAGGTGTGCCGTTGGGGTACATGCTGCATATTTTCTGACCCGAAGCGGTGAGGTTTTCGTTATTGCAAAAGATGAGGGTTCAAGCATTGGATTGGGTAGTAATATGACCTCGCTGAAAGCGACCCAAATAAATAG
>CAMBBZ010000152.1 GCA_945863965.1 Chitinophaga pinensis
TTTAAACTCTTGCCTTCGGCAAGCTCGTCTTTGATACGCTCGTAAATCAATACGTTGGAATCCACAGCCATACCGACTGTTAAAATGATACCTGCAATCCCAGGAAGGGTTAAAGCCGCTCCAAGACTGGATAGCACTCCCATTATTAAAAATACGTTACCCAATACCGCCACAATAGAAATCCAACCGGCGCGGTTGTAATAAAGCATCATAAATACCACAACAGATAAGAAACCAATAAGTAGTGAATTCAATCCACTATCGATTGATGCTTGTCCTAAAGAAGGTCCTACCACTTCACTTGCCACGATACGGGCAGGGGCGGGCAATTTACCTGCTTTCAAAACGTTGGCTAAATCCTGCGCTTCACGAATGTCAAAATTTCCAGAAATCTGCGAGTTTCCACCACTAATTTTCTGGTTTACCACTGGGGCGGAGTATACACGGTTATCTAAAACAATGGCGATAAAGTTACCTACGTTAGAGCCTGTAACCTGAGCCCAACGAGAAGCCGCTGCAGGCGTCATTTGCATGGTCACCTCTATTTGGCCTACTTGGTTCGTATTCTCACGCGCATCTTCAATTATATTCTCTTCATCTGAGGCCAAAGCCGCATTACCTTCACGATCTTTACGTAAAAAGTACACCAAATAATCATTCGAGTTAAGAACTTCTTTTCCGTTGGCATCGATATCGGTAGGTTTGGCACTGTAAGCTACCTTTACCGCAGGACCTAAAATATTTTGATATTCTTCCTTAGAAAGTAAATCATCGAGTAAACGACGATCCGCAGCGCTCACTAATGCGGTAGCCGAACCTTGTCCGTTACCAAATGGCTTTAAGATTTTCCCTACAGAAGAAATACGGGTTGGAGCAACAACCGAATCTTTATTAGCCGTTGTATCCGTATCTAACTCAATTGTATTACTGGCCAAAGAGCTCAAAACACGAGCCGCTTCTGGACCACTGATTACTTCGTAAAATTCTAGTTTGGCACTTTTCTCTACCAATTCCTCCATACGGCGTGGATTGTCTACACCTGGTAATTCAACACTGATGCGACCTCCATCAACCTCTTGTACAATTGGCTGTGTTACATTGGCTTGGTTAATACGTTTTTCAACAACCGATTTAACATTTGAAACGGCTGTTTTTATACTTTCTCTTAAATAATTAACCACTTCAAGATCATCACTTTCCGCCTTTATTTGAGAGTCATTACCTTTCACAAACAACACCGATAATTTACGGTCTTTGGCCACACTCTTAAATGCGCTGGCAAACGCCGTAACATATTCTGTTCCTTTGTCGCGTGATTCTACATTGGCCTTCTCAAGCGCTTTAATCAAATCAGCATCGCTTGGATCGTTCGCCAAAACCTTGATTATAGCATCTTTTTCTACTTCCAATATTACGTTCATACCACCACGTAAATCAAGACCTAGGTTGATTTCGCGTTGCTTGCATTCGTAATACGTGTAAGATACCATGCCAAGGAAGCTGTAGTAATCTTTGTTACCTAAACTGTCGATATATCGACGGTAAGTGTCTTTTTCGTTCGCTCCATTTCGGGCGGATTTCTTTTTAGCAAACTCCAAGGCTTCCTTTTCAAAGCTCTTTGCTTGAAAGGTAAAAGAAAGTTGAAACAGGGATGCCAACGCCAAAACGATGGAAAAAACTACGAGTGATTTATTGCTTTTCATCAGAATTCGATTCTCGGTTAAATAATTATAGGGTCGCGAAATTACATAAAAAAACATTGAAACACATTACCCATGTATGCTTCCGCTTAATTTTTCCAAATTTTCGAGCCAAATACGGGGATCATGGTCCATACATTTAAAATGTTTTTGCGGACATTCTGAAAATCCAAGCTTAGAACAGGGCCTGCACGACAAGCCTTCAACCTCCATCGAAATGATTGTCCCCCCAGAACTTTTCATGGGAGACTGCATGCCCAATTTGGGACTCGTATTGCCCCAAATCCATAATACATTCACGCCCAATGCGGCACCTATATGAGCCAAACCCGTATCCCCCGAAATGAGCACCGCTGCATTTTTAACCACCCATGCAGATTGACCTAAGGTTAATTTTCCGCACAGATTGATAAAACGGCCTGGAAATTCCCTCTCCAAGGATTCTGCCATATGTGTGTCGGCTCCCCCGCCCAACAATACAAAAGGGACTTCATGTTCGGTCTCTTTAAAAAACTTTAAATATGTTTTTAAAGGAATTTGTTTCGTTGCAAATGAACCTCCCAAAGCCAAGGCGTAATACGATTTAGGGAGTTGGTTGAAACCGCTGGACGGTATTATTTTGTCTTCCTCAAATTCTTGTAATCTAAAAAAATCAAGTCCCTGACGGTCGTCTTCTATTCCCAAAACCCGCAACATATCGGCATAACGGTCCACTATTGGGGTGATTTTTAAGAGTGTTTTTTTCGTTGCCACCAAAAGCAGTTTGCGAAAATTCTGCTTATCTAAGGTTATAGATGGACAATCCCAACGCAACATTTTGACTTGAAGGGATCTGAGATTGTTGTGTAAATCGAATATCACATCGTAGGAAGTCTGTTTCCAGGTTTTCGAATCCTGCGGAACACCCCATATGAGTATATTTTCGATATGCGGATTTCCTTCCCATACAAAAGCAAATTCTTTTTTGGTGAGTACATCAATTTTCGAATCGGGAAATTTGTTTTTCAAATTTCGCAACACGGGACTGCATAAAACAATATCGCCGATTGAACTGAACCGTATAATAAGAATGTGCTTCAAGGCATTAGTAATTTCTGCGACTCATTAAAAACTGTTCAAACGCTTCCAACGGCATCGCGTTTAGGGTATTCGAGGTCAGTAAACCACCTTTTCTTGCAGCCAAGGTACCAAAGAACATATCATGATACCCTTGCTTTTCATGGGCGTCGGGATTGATGCTAATCATCACTCCCTTTTTTTGTGCATAGGGCAACCAAGTCCAATCGATATCCAAACGATAAGGGTGTGCATTCAGTTCAATACAAACGCCATTTGCTGCGCAAGCATCAATAATATAGGCATGATCAATCGGATATCCATTTCGAAGCAACAACAAACGACCGGTTGGGTGTCCTAAAATCGTGGTATATGGATTTTCAATGGCCTTCACGAGTCGCATATGAGCCTTCTCTTGGTCCATGTTTAAACCCGAATGTATCGAAGCCATCACAAAGTCTAGCTTGGCCAAAATCGAATCTTCATAATCTAAGGACCCGTCGGATAAGATGTCACTTTCAACGCCTTTGAAAATTTTAAAGGGCATTAATTCTTCATTAAGGGCGTCTATTTCATCCATTTGTTGGAGCAGCCGCTCCGGTTTCAGACCACCGGCATAGGCGGCGCTTTGGGAATGGTCACAAATTCCTAAATATTCAAATTTTTGACTCTTGGCATATTCCGCCATCTCGCGCAAGGAATTTAACCCATCGCTGTAATTGGTATGGTTGTGTAATACCCCTTTTAACTGCCAAAACTCCACAAATCCTTCGCGCGGAAAGTTGGGATTGAGTTCTTCCTCGCCCTCTCTTTGTTCTGGGGGAATCCACGGAAAACCTTTAACTCCATAGTATTGTTTTTCATTGGAAAACGAATCGCTACGCGCGTAATTTAATTGGGTTAAGTGCGAGGCGCTTCCCGTTGTTTCAAACCATTCTCTTTCGTAGGAGTTGGCATCGGTGCAAAGCACAAGAACTGGGTATTGTCCGTTCAGCGTAACAGTAATTTCCCCATCAATATATTCAGAAGGAATATTTTGCGAATCGCAAAAAGCAAGTACCTCTTCGGGATCTAAATCACAAATAATTTCAATTTGTTCCAATACGGTAGCGGCCCTTCTGAATGCCCCGGTGAACGCAATTTGTGCTTCGGGAAACTCTTTTTTGAAGGCTTCTAGAAAGGCAGTTGCCGGCTGCCACAGGCGGGCAAAATGCCACTTACCTTGGGCCATCAACGAAAATTCGATACTGCGTACAATTTCTGCCTGCGTCTTTATTCCAAAGCCTTTAACCTCAACCAATCGATTTTGCCTACAGGCGTCTAATAGGTCTCCCACCGTTTCAATTTGGAGGGTATTCCATATTACAGCTACTTTTTTGGGACCGAGCCCTTTAATCTGTAAAATCTCCACGATACCGGGCGGCGTTACCGCCATTAGGGCATCGAGGGCTGCCATGGATCCGTGGGTGCT
>CAMBBZ010000153.1 GCA_945863965.1 Chitinophaga pinensis
GAACCACGTAAAACTACCTGCTTTTTTTCATCGGCAATACGCTTAAATCCTAGTTTTGACTCAAATCGCGCAATAAACGAATCGCGATGACCTGCAATATCGAGCATACCGATGCGCTGGGCATGGGCAGATCCTAATTGAGCTATAAGTACTAACGCGGCTATTAATTTGGGCATGATTGGTCTCATAAAACAAAAATAAGCGGTTCAGGTTACAATCGGTTTAAAATCGACTTGTGGAAATAGGAATCGACCAGCGCAGTACCTAAATCTGAATGAATTCATAAAACAAAAGAGGCTGCAATTTTGATGCAGCCTCTTCAATATTTGTTTTAAGGTGTAAATGGGAGCGTCAACTATTAATTGACCAATATCAACTGTGAGGCAGCCCGCCTTTGTTATTTGATTTTAAGGTGTAGGGATAAACGCATTTAACCCACTGTTAATTGACCAATATCAACTGTGAGGCAGCCGAACCATTGTTATTTAATTTCAATGTGTAGGAACCGGGACTTATGGACATGGGCAACTCAATTTTTGTATCGTTATGATTTTGCTTTCCTGCGATTTGCTTACCCGTCATATCGAACAAGGTCCAAGAATCAAGGATAAACGTCGCATGCATTACTCTATCAGACGCAACGGGATTGGGATATACCACACCCGTTTGGGTAGCAGTAGACGCAATATTGTTGGTCTTTTCAAATACCAAGGCAAATCGCTGATTGGCCGTGGCACTGGTAGATTTGTCGTTATCAAAATCGATGCGGGTAACGCCTTTCGAATTAAGCGCATGATATTGCTGCGTGTGTCGATCTAACAAATAAGCCGGAACACCCAAATCGCTGAAAAAATTAGCCATAATGGTATAATTACCATGGCGCATTTGAGAAATACGCACGTCTACGATTTCACTAGATTCGGGTAAATTTCTAGAATCTATCGCGCAGAATTGATCGCCAACAAAAACAGAGATGTTTTCATCAGGATTAACCACCTTCCGAGAATCACGGGCATCGAAGGCCGTATTCATTTCCCCATCGAAATTGATTTCCAAACCGTCTAGAGCACGTCCTTTATTCTCAAAACTATCGGTTTGATACAAGGTTAGATGCAAGGTAGAAAATGGGGGCATTTGACGAAACACATCGGTTTGTGAGAAGGTTCCCACTTTGTGAGATTCGTTTATTCTAAAAGAGGGGGTTCCGCTGCTCGCAGTTTGTATAAAACAGGCCTGACCCGGTTGCAAAAATTTATCTTGCAATGAGCCAGATGCATTATTGTTATTGGTGATATTTACGCTCACATAAGCCCCACGGGTACCCACATTGGGATCCCATGCGGTGTAACTCGTCGTATTCACATTTGAAGCAGCCAACATAGCGGCGCTCATATCTACCGGACATGGGAATGGGTTTCCGATAAAGGTAAATCCATTGGCATTGGTATTCAAACCTGAGATAATTTTATCGCCCTGTCCTACTGTTCCAGTAGCTCTTAGGATGGTATTAGATGGGGCTGCGGCGTTGTCTGCTAAATCTATATTTCTATCTCCACGCACTATAACACGCAAAGGGGTTCCAGCTGTAAGGGTATTGGAATTGGTATTCGTAACAGCCGACCAAGATCCGGTAGCGGTGCTTACGTTATACGTAAACAATGACGGATTGTTGGTTCCAGTAGGATCGAATCCGTTAGCAGAACCGCCATCACCCGTAATATGGGTACCTAAACCCGCCGTCGTTCCGCCATTTTCTTGCCAATTTGCGCGTATGCTGTTGGAAGTAGTGACACTCGGAGATAAAAGGCGATAGGCTCGAGTTGCCGGTATAAATCGTTCAACGGTTACATTGCCTGTAATATAACTTCCAGAGCTTGATCCTTGAACAATTACGGCCGAACCAACTGCGTCAGATTTTAAGGTTAAAAAACCTCCCGTTGCTAAGGTGCCTCCATTTACAACGCTGAGTGTTCCGCGATTGCTTCCGCTTTGAATATTAAGACCCGAGGTAAGCGTAACCGATGCGGTACTTCCGATAATTACATTTTTCACAGTAGCATCGTTCAAGGAAACCGATTGCGCTGAACTTCCATTGAAGGTTAAGGTACCCGTGGTGGCATTGATCGTGCCACTAACAGTCATATTACCCACAGTTTGGAACTCCCCGTTTACCGTGAAAGTTCCACCGTTATTAACAGAAGTGGCGCCAGAGGCAGAAGTAACAGTAGTACCAGAAGCAATAAAGAAGGTTTCTCCACTTGGAATCGTTAAACCTTGGGCTCTTAAACTTCCTAATAATGCGAAAAAGCCTGAAACGGCAAGCAGCGTGCGGATTATCATGAAACAAATTTAATACAATTGACAACAATTCACATGTACTAAAATATAACATTCCGAAAAAATAGACAAAACATTACAATTAAATAGTTAATAAACAATTACTTAGATAAAAAACAGAAACCATATGGCATCCTAAAATTTATTGTGTAAGAACCGTATTTAATTTTATTCCACCTGAAAAACACGGATATAATCAACCTCCATGTTTTGAGGAAAACGGGTGCTCGCATCCGGACTTCCGGGTAAATTCCCGCCCACGGCAATGTTGAAAATAAAAAAGAAGGGATTGTTAAACGGATAAATACTTCCGGTATTTAGCGGAGTAATCGTATGGTATTTGGTTTCATTTACGAACCATTCTATTTTGTCCTTTTCCCAAATAATGGAATAAACGAAGAAGGAATCGGTAAAATCACCCGCGCTTAAACGGTACTTTTTGCTATTAAACGTAGAGGGAACCGAACTACCCCAATGAGCTGTGCCTTGAACCTCATTCGGTTTTTGACCTACTGATTCCATAATATCAATCTCGCCACAAGCGGGCCAACTCACACTCCCTATATTACTACCCAGCATCCAAAGTGCCGGCCACAAACCTTGTCCTTTAGGCAAACGGGCGCGGATGTCAATTCTTCCATATTGAAATTCTTTTTTACCTCTGGTTACCAAACGTGCAGAGGTGTATTGAGCCCCACCGGCTGACTCTTGCTTGGCGGTAATGGTTAATTTACCCCCTTCAACCACGGCATTTTTTTCGCCTTCATGATAATACTGAAGTTCATTATTGCCCCAGCCCCATTGCCCTGTACCTGTTTCATATGTCCAACTACCCATATCTAGATTGGAGCCATTGAATTCATCGGCCCAAACCAAACGATAACCCGAATACGATTCGGGCGATTGATATCCATTTTTCAAGGATATTGGATTAAACTGGATGTAAACCGAATCGATAATTTCAGAAAATTGAGCGGCGCTCACGTGAGCTCGAAATTTAACGACAAACCAACCTGTATCTGCATAGGTATACGTAGCGGCATTGCCCTTCATAGTAGGACTCACAAAGCCATTAGGCGTTTCAAATAGAATCGCATAAAAATTTGCATTATCGGCTTTGATACTCGCCTCTACCCTACCTTTTTGGGTTGGGGAAAGCGTGAGTGTGCGCACCAAATTGGTAGGCAATAACACCGTATCAGCTGGTGGATTCTCCTGACAAGCAGTTCCAAGAGCTAACGCACCGATGCTGAAGAGGATGCTAGATAAAAATGAGTTTTGTTTCATGATGGGTATAAATAAAAAACCGCCGTATCGAATCAAATTTACGAAACGATACGGCAGTTAGGATGCGTATGACTTATTTCTGAATGATATCGTCTATGAAATACGTATCAGCAGCGGTTTTATCCCAACCTGGGAATAGTACGACACGATCGAATACAGAAGCTGCACCGGCAAAGTCTACACTTAGTTCTACCCACGTATTAGCAGTAGTAATTTCTACATCGCGTTCTGCAAATTCGTCTTTATTGGCACTGTTTTCAATTTTCACACGCATGGTTCCTGTTTTTGGAGCCCAAACTTTGAAACTTATGCTGGTTTTCTGCGAGAAATCCAATTTGCTTTTTAACGTTACAAAAGTTCCTGCCCACACTTCAGCTCCATGAGTGGTTTCTAATACGCGATTGCTTGTATTGATACCCTCTTTTTTAGGATTATCACTAATGGCATAAGAACTTCCCCCAAAAACTTCAAATACGGGATTTATCGATTCAAAATTTAGAGGTAAATCGTATTTGTCGGTTGATCCGCCGCCGCCGTTATCAACAGGGAAATCTTCAGGGACCAAACGAATATACCAAGCAAGTGCAGG
>CAMBBZ010000154.1 GCA_945863965.1 Chitinophaga pinensis
TCTTCTTCCATGCAAATAACGCCACGGAGGTACATCGTTTTCACGATTTTCATTACGCTTTTCTGATTCAATAATTGCTGAATGTCTTCGACTTTAACACTTTTTTGTTGCAGCAACAATCCTAAAATTTGATTTTCTTTGGGATCCAAAAGGGCCAATTCATCGGGATCAAAGGCTGGATGCAGGGTGATTTTTGTTTGCGATTGCACCCGAAAACCCGCAGGCAGTGCTACCTGCATCACATCGCCAAGGTGGGCCATGTAATAGCGCGCCATCCACTCCCAGAACTCGCGTTGCGGACGTTCTACGAGTATCTCATCGTCTAATATTTCGGTTATATAGTGGGCTTGGTAACCTTCGGGCGCTTGCTCCGACAGGGACCAAATGATGCCGGAGTATACCTTTTTAACGCCGAAAGGCACTGCCACCCGAAGTCCGGGCAGCATTAACTCGTTCCATTCGTAAGGCACCCTATAGGTATACAGCTTTGGCAGAGGCAAAGGCAGCAATACTTCGGCAAATAGGGTAATTCTTTCCGTCACGGAAAACAAATTTACGGGTTCCACCGCCATCAAAAAAACGACTTAGGGTGTTATCACGTCATAAACAAAAAATAATACGTAACGGTATATAATTAGGGCCAATAGCGCCCCAAAATAAAACAGCACGACGCTTTTTTGCAATCGCAACATCCATTTGAGTTGGGCTGTATTCTTAAGACGTTGCCAAAGGGTGGTATTCAAGAATGTTAAGAACAATCCACTCCCTGTAATTTTGAGTACATCGTGAACCGTTTCCAGTTGCATCGCCGCGATGCCCACCAACAGCAAGGCGACGGCGGCAATGATACATGCCAGGCGTTTACTGCCTTCCTGACCGGCCACGATGCTTACGGTGCGGTATCCGAAAATCAAATTTCCCCGGTCACCGGCTAAATCTTTCATGATATCTTTTACTAATAATACCACCATCAATCCCACAAAATACCAACCCAATTGGGGCACTTCAAATGAAAAATGAATCCAAATGGCTAATAGGGGCGCGAGGGTTAAAACCGACGCACTGAGCTCGCGCAACACCGCGATTTTTTGCATTTTATGCGAATAAAACCAACCAAAAAATTGGAACAAAATGAAATAAATCGCCACTTTACTTGATGCATAAAACGCAAATAACAAGCCCACCGTATTGAAAACGATATACATATTGGCGAGCTGTCCGGTTCCTATGGCACGACTCATCAAAGCCATATTGGACTTATTGACCCAATCTTTGTCGAGATCGTAAAAAGAGTTAATGATGAAGATTGCGGCAACAGTAAAAACGGTTGCAAGGGCCATACTGTGCACGGTGGTATCGGTAAGAAACTGCCAGAACGCCATTTTCTTGTCGCTCCCATTTTTAACCAACAGAATATAAGCCGCGAGCAGGTATTGCGAAATAACAAGCAGGATTAGGTTGTACCAACGCACCACCCCTAGAAAGTAAATAAAGCGCAATACGGAGCGATGGCCTACTAAGGACATGGTTACATTTTATAGATAACCTGTAAGCTATGCTCTTTGAGCATTGTTTGAGCACGGTCTAAATCTTCGGTAAATCCGAGCACATATCCACCACCGCCACTGCCGCACAACTTCAAATAATAGGCATTGGTTTCGATGCCATTGCGCCATACTTCTTCTATTTTTTGGGGAATCATGGGCTGGAAATTGGCCAAGAAGAGCTTGGAGATTTCTTTAACGGATACAAAAAGGGGCTTCATTTCTCCTTTTAGGAAATGCTTTACGGCCGAATCGTTGTGTTTATTGAGTTCGGTACGCACCATATTCCGGAATCCTTCTTCTTTGAGACGCTCCAAGAATATCTCTACCAATCCTTTGGTTTTTCCGGGGGCACCGGTATTCATTAAAAATATAGCTCCCTTGCCTTCTGCGTTTTGAACGGGTAAGCCCACGGTATCTAATCGGCCTTTGCCTTTAATAATGATGGGTAAATTCAAATAGCATATTAAGGGATCGAGTCCGGAACTCTTTCCGTGGAAATAACTTTCCATCAGAGAGAGCACGTGTTTCAATTCATTGAGGTTATCGCCGATCATAATATCGTCGGCGGTTATGGGATTGATCGTGTAGGAGGCATAGAGGGCGGCTACCAAGGCCCCTGAAGAGCCTACACCGAAACCTTGGGGAATACTGCTGTCGAAGAACAATCCATTTTCTAAGTTGGTTTCCAAACGCGGAAAATCAAACTTGCAGGGTAATTCCCCAGAAAATTGCATTTTCTTCAAATGCGCAACGTATTTGGCAATACTTTTGGTAGACCGGATTTGGTCTTCCGTTGGCTCTCCTTTCGGCGTGCCAAACTTCCCCTGAAAATGATTAAAAGGAATGCTCAGACCCATGGAATCTTCGATGATTCCATACTCACCGAAGAGTAAAATTTTGGCGTAAAATAGCGATTCGTTGATCATGTTTAACGTTTTTCCGGGCTGCCACCTGTTGCGCTGCGAAGATACAATCCGTTTTGACAGTAAACTAACAAACGGCTGTCTATAAAGTTTTGAATTTGAGCTTGATAGCGTGAATCGTACAATACATGTACATTGGCACCGGCATCTAGGGTAAAGCAAATGGGGAGTTGGCTTTCGCGTCTGAACTGCCAAATTTCTTGAATTACCGAGAGCGTATGAGGCCGCATGAGCATGTAATAGGGTATCGACGACATCATCATGGCGTGCAATTGCAGCGCTTCTGATTCTACTATGGCAATAAAACGGGCTACTTCGCCGCTGCGCAGTACCTGCAGCAATTCGTTGAGGTTGTTTTGCGCTTGCTGAAAGCGGGCTTGGGCATAGGCGTGTTCTCCTAATAAGGCGTGTCCATCGGTACTGCTTACCGACTTTTCACCCGAATCTACGATCATAACTGCGTCTGTCCACTGACTTAAATCGGCATGAATGGGTTCGGTAAAAGGAACTGCGTATTCGTCAGAAGCCGCCGCAAAAGCTTTAGTTTGTCCCCAAATTGCCGGGGCTGCATACACACTTCGGGAAGCGCTACCGCTACCCAAACGGGCACAGTAACTGGCTTTTTGCAAAAATGCATCGGTATGGGGTTCTAAAATGCCTTCGGCATCGACCAAGGCCAAGGCCATGGCTCCAAATCCGGCCGCAGAACTGGCGATACCGGCTCCGTGCGGAAAATTATTTTGGGAAGAAATCCGTAAATCAACTTCCCCCAGAAAGGGTAATACGGGTTGTATGCGTTTGAGGAAATCGTTTATTTTGGGTTCAAAGCTGGGTTTGGGATTCCCATCGAGCAAAAACGTTAAGCGGGGATTTTCGCCTTCTTTGGGTTGTACTTGGATGGTGGTGGTGGCGCGCAAATCGCTCAAACTCCAACTGATGCTGGCGTTGGCAGGCAATTGTATGCCGCCTTCTTTTTTGCCCCAATATTTGACCAGGGCGATGTTACTCGGACAGCTGTAGGTGATGGTTTTATTCATGGCTAACTAATTCGTTCCAGGGAACGATGTGATACGATTCAAAAAATGAGGGTTCTTGTTCTAAAAAGGTATTATTAACGAGCAGCATATCGCCACCCCAAGCGCCCAACCATTTGCAAAGTCCTTGTTTAACGGGCTTCAAACCAAATTGTTTGTAGGGGGTGTCCATATTGACCAATTGGGCCAATAAGAGTTGATACATTTCGAGAGCGGCTTCGACGGAAGCGGTGGTTTCGGCGTCGCGAACGATGCGCAAAACCCGTTCAAATTGTTGTTTATAAAATGGTTCCGCGAGCACTTCTTTGAGGTTTTCTATAATTTCAGCGGCGCTATGGCGTGAATTTACTTTGTTTCCCAAAAATACCACGAACCAATCTTCGGTACGCATTGCAGGCAGACTCCATTGGCGGTAGTGGGCCCCTTTTTCGTTTCGCCAAAAGCTCAGGGGCTTGCCCAAACACGCCACGGCCACATCGTAACCGCTGCCCGCGAAAATATGTTCTTGCAATTTTTGAGGATCGAGCCGGAAACATTGCGCCATTAGAGCAATGAAGGTACTGCTGGATCCGAGTCCGGTTTCACGTCCAAATTCCAAGCGTGTTTCTATGCGATACGAGGTTTGAGATTCCCAAAAATCAGTATGTACGAATTGCAACACCTTATCAAAAGCATCTAATTCGGGCGCGGGTGTATC
>CAMBBZ010000155.1 GCA_945863965.1 Chitinophaga pinensis
TAAATAAGGGTAGCTAAATCTTCTTTTCCTACATTCGCAAACCGGTCTTCAATTTCTTGGGCATGTTTGGGCAATAACTCCGCCCCTTTCGACATCGCAGAAGAAAGATTGATCAAATTACCGGACTCTTCTTTATCGGAAGGAACAAATATTATTTTTTCAATAGTGGGGCATTCGCCCTCTACCTTTTGAACTTTTTTAAGTAAGAATGGATTTCCCACAAAAACCAAACGGGATCCCGAATCGTTGATAATGAACTTGGTTTCATCGGGCGTTAAGGTGGGATAAATAGAAACATTCACCAAACCCAGCTTTTGAAGAGCTTGGTCAATAATGTAATATTCTGGACAATTCTCGAGCATTATGGCCACTCGATCGCCTTTGATCAAACCATGTTCGATAAAGAAAGCGGCTATTTTACCTATTTCATCTAGTAAAAATTGATAGGAATATTCTTTCCAAAAGCCCTCTTCCTTTTGGAGTAAGTAGGTGCGTTGGGGATTGTGAATGTTTAGGGCTGAATTGAGAAAAAAATGGTGAAGAGACGCGAACTTGGGGTCGTTCTGCATTCTCTTTTCGGCTAGAGATTCCATGTGTGTCGAAAATTATTATCCGACAAATATGTGTTTTTTTATCTCAAAACGAAAACTTCTGTTTAAAAATAATCAGACGCCGTAAGCCTCGACGGTTTCTACTTCTGGAACCATGCGTTTGAGCAGATTTTCAATACCCGATTTCAAAGTCATGGTTGAAGACGGACAACCACTGCAACTTCCTTTAAGTTCTACGGTTACCACTCCATCCTTAAAACTTTTAAAATCAATAGCACCCCCATCCATTTCCACGGCTGGTTTTACATGGTCTTCTAATAATTGTTTGATTTTTCGTTCAATTACCGTTTCCTGCTCAGGCGTTAGCTCTTTTACCTTGTTGATGATTTCCTTACCATCTTCTAACCATTCAGCAAAAAATGCACGCAAATCAGGAATCAAATCGAACCATTCGTAATCGCTATTCTTGGTGATGCTTACAAAATTATTCATAATGAAAACCCCTTGCACAAATCCCATTTCAAACAAGGCTTTGGCTAAAGGCGACGCTTCGGCTTTCTCTTTGGTACGAAAATCAGCAGAATCATTGGGTAAAAACATCTTGCTGGCTACGAATTTCATACTCTCTGGGTTGGGAGTGGCTTCGGCGTATATGGTAATTACTTCTTGTGTCATGGTAGGAGAATATTATTCTTCACAAAAATACGAATTTTAATCGAGGCCTAAAGCCCTAATGAATCGCGATTTTCGCAAAAATCAAATCGAATATCGGTCGTACCTTTGAACCATGGCCAAGTTAAAAACCACATTCTTCTGCCGTTCTTGCGGATACGAATCCCCCAAATGGATCGGTAAATGCCCAGGATGCGAGCAATGGAACACCTTTGCCGAAGAATCAAAACCGACTAAATCGGTAAATACATGGACCAAATCGACCCGTAAAACGGTAGCCCCTATTAATATCCGAGAAATAGAAGCCTTCGCTACCGAAAGAACGGTTTTATCCGACAGCGAACTTAACTTGGTTTTAGGCGGCGGATTGGTTCC
The DNA here is from genome assembly GCA_945863965.1 of Chitinophaga pinensis. Classification (GTDB taxonomy): domain Bacteria; phylum Bacteroidota; class Bacteroidia; order NS11-12g; family UBA955; genus VMCP01. The sequence goes on from CAMBBZ010000155.1 coordinate 1,599, forward strand.
GGGAGCCGTAATCTTACTAGGCGGAGAACCTGGTATCGGAAAGAGCACCCTGCTGTTGCAAATGGCTTTAGAATCGAGTTTGAACGTTTTGTACGTGAGTGGCGAAGAGAGCGAATCCCAAATAAAATTAAGAGCCGAACGCATCGGAATCCAAAACGACCAATGTCAGGTACTCACCGAAACCATGCTCGAAAACATTTTGGAGCATGTGCAGCGCGAACGCCCCGAAGTTTTAATCGTAGATTCCATTCAAACCCTATATTCCGACACCATTGAATCCACTCCGGGCAGTATTTCACAAGTCCGCGAATGCACCGGAAAACTGTTGCAATTTGCCAAAGAAACCGACACCCCCGTTATGCTTATCGGTCATATTACCAAAGACGGGGCTATCGCAGGACCTAAAATTTTAGAACACATGGTCGATACGGTTTTGCAATTTGAAGGCGACCGACACCACGTATACCGCATTTTACGCACCTTGAAAAACCGCTTCGGCAGCACCCAAGAAATGGGGATTTACGAAATGCGCGGCAGCGGTTTGCAGCCCGTTAAAAATCCTTCAGAAATATGGCTATCCCAACGCGATGAAGCGCTAAGCGGCGTGGCTATTGCCGGGGTATTAGAAGGGGTTCGACCCCTCCTTTTGGAAGTGCAAGCCCTAGTAAGCACGGCGGTTTATGGAACCCCACAACGCTCGGCTACCGGTTTCGATATCCGACGTTTGAACATGCTGTTGGCCGTGCTCGAAAAACGCTGCGGTTTCCGACTCGGTCAATCCGATGTATTTGTCAATTTAGCCGGCGGACTGCGACTCGAAGATCCTGCCTTAGACCTACCCCTTATGTCGGCCATTATGAGCAGCTATCAGGGCCTATCGCTGCCGCAGGGCTATGTTTTTTCTGGGGAAGTTGGACTTTCGGGAGAAGTTCGGGCCATCCAACGCATTGAACAGCGTATCTCAGAAGCCGAAAAACTCGGTTTCACCGATATGATCGTTTCGAAATACAATAAAATCCCAGAATCTGCCACACGCACCATCAAGATTCATCCCTTTGGCAAAGTCGACGAAGTATTTTCCTGGTTGTTCGGTTAATTTAGGCAGACATCATTTTTTCGCGCACGTAGCTTTGCGCTAACAGCACGATTTTTTGACTATTGGGAATTCGTATGCGGCTGTTGAGGATTTCGGTAGCCGTGGTACGCTCAATTTTCTGCAATAATTTGAGGTAATAAATGTAGGCAGTGTAAACGCCCAATCGCGCGCCCAAGGGCAAACGTACGATTCCTTTATAGGCGTGCTCGAAATCTTTTTTTACATCCTTAATGATCGACATTTTGTCTTCATCGCTAAACTGATTGAAATCAACTCCGGGGAAATACACCCGGCCGCGTTCTTCCACATCGCTTTTGATGTCGCGCAAGAAATTCACCTTCTGAAATGCCGCCCCTAAACTGCGGGCAAACGGCAATAATTCATTGTATTGTCGTTGGTTACCCTTGCAAAATATTTTCAAACACATCAATCCCACCACTTCGGCACTGCCGTAAATGTATTCGCTGTAGGATTGCGCATCGTGTTGGCTGGTGCCGAGGTCTTCTTCCATACTTTGGAAGAAAGGCTCAATAAGGTCGTTGGTAATCCCGAACTGATTGGCTGCCAACTGAAAGGAGTGCAAAATGGGATTGGTACTGATACCCATCTCTATGGCTTGATAGGTTTGCTGTTTGAATTCGCGCAGCAAGCGTTCTTTGTCGTAACCGTGGAAGGTATCTACGATTTCATCGGCAAAACGCACAAATCCATAGGTTGAAAACACCGCCCAACGGTATTCTTTAGCCAGGAGTTTGATGCCCAAAGAGAAACTCGTTGAGTAAATCAACGATACCTTTCGGCTCAATTCTTGACTGGTTAAATTATACAATGGGATACTCATCTTCTATACGTTCTAATACCAATTTAGACCCTATTACAACGATGGGAAGTCCGGTTCCAGGAACCGTGCTTGCCCCTACGTAATAGAGGTTGTTTAATTTCTCGTCTTTATTTGAGGGTCGGAATGCCCCTATTTGATTCAATCCGTGGGCCAAACCGAGTCCACTACCCTGATACAAATTGAACATTTTCTGCCAATCGGTTGGGGTATATATAACTTTAGTGAGGATGTTATTTTTGATATCGAAACCCACACGCGTTCCTAAGTCCTCAATAATTTCGTCGGCCAGCGTTTCAGCATCGTCCCAATTGGGTTTTACACGACGATCGGGAACGGGACACAAAATAAAGAGGTTTTCGCAACCTTCAGGCGCACAATTTTCATTGCTTTTGCTGGCTACGTTAACGTAGTAATAGGGTTTTTTGGGGGTTACGGTGCTGCGAAAAATGGTATCGGCATAATCGCGGAAATTATCGCCGAGGAAGTAATTATGGTGGTGAATTCCATCGATTTTACCTTTGATTCCCAAGTAAATGGTAAAGGGGGCGAGGGTCCATTCGAGTTTGTCGAGATTCTTTTCGGAAAATTTGGGTCTGTTAAGAAATTTCCCCCGAAACCAAGCCGCATCGGCATTTAC
>CAMBBZ010000156.1 GCA_945863965.1 Chitinophaga pinensis
GGCTTTTACAAACCTAATATTCCTTTAATTCTGTGGTTCCATTTAGAAAACGCTCAAAGTTCAATTTTGTGGTACCTATAAAACAATTTATGAAAAAAGTAATTCTTACCATTTCATGTGCATTGACCGCCTTCGCGGTTCAATCACAAAGCGTATTCCCAACTTTGGATGCGAACATTTACGATCCGGCAAAGTTTGCCAAGGATCCAGCGGAAATAATTATTCCTGCTTCTCCTTTAAAGTACGACGTATTATTCGTTGGTGGTGTTGATGAAGTAACCAACAAAGATGGAAAGAAGGCCTTAGCAAAAGAGTGGCAGGACTTTACCGGTTATGTGGCTATCAACGGTCGTTCCGATTCTGGATATGTTATTGTAAACCATGAACGCATGCAAACCGATGCCGTTAACGGCGATGGTGGTGGTATGACCGTTTTCACTGTTTATTTTAACCAAAACACACAAAAATGGGAAGTTACAAACGACAATAAAGGTAAGTTCCGTAACGTAGATTTTTCTGAAGTAGGTGGAACCGGTGCAAACTGTGGTGGTATCCAAACTTCATGGGGTAAAGTTTTCACTGCTGAAGAGTGGGGTGATGCATTTACGAGCAATAAGATTCTTGCCTCTCAAGGTATCACAGATACTTCAAATTTCACAATTAAAGAATTCAATGGTGCTGCGGTTAATCAAAGCGTTCCTAAATACATGAACTACCAATATATGGTAGAAGTAGATGTGAAATCATGCAAAGCCATTCGCAAAAACTACAACATGGGTCGTTACGACCACGAAGGTGGTTGGATTGCATCTGACCGTCGCACCATTTACTTAACCGACGATTTTTCTGGTGGTGCGGTAATGTTCAAGTTCGTTGCTGATAAAGCTGAAGATTTCTCTAAAGGTCAATTGTACTGCTACAAGCAATCAGTTGATGGAATGACAGGTGAGTGGATCGCTTTAAAAATGGATTTAAACACGGCAATGAATGCCCGCACTGCCGCTTGGAAATTAGGTGCTACTACTTTCATGCGCTTAGAGTGGGTTGAAGGTATCAGCGATGATATTATTTTCATTACTGAAACCGGTAGAGGTAAAGCTCAAAGCGTAAAACCTGCATTAGTAGCGGGTGCAACTTTGGCGCAACACCTAGTGCACTTAGACGTAGCCGATGGTAAATTAGACTCTTCTTACACGGATATGTTTGGACGTATCTTACGTTTGAATGTTAACACTGGTAAAATGGAATCTGCCCTTGAAGGTGGTGGAAGTTTAAACAATAACTATACGCCAACCAACAATCACATGTCATCTCCCGATGGTTTGACTTCAACCGTAATAGACGGTCGCGTTTACTTGGCTATCAATGAAGACATGAACCCAGCTGGATTACCTGCTAATCCTAAAGGTTGGAGCGCAGTTGCCAATGAAGTTTATATGTTAGATGTAACAGGTGATCACGAAGGAAAGAAATACGATATCAGCGAATTAACCCGTTTTGCTATCGGTCCTAACGGTTGTGAAACTACAGGTGGTCGTTTTTCTCCCGATGGAAGCACTTATTTCTTGAATTTACAGCACCCTTCAACTGCTAATAAAGCGCCTTTTAACCACTCCGTTACTTTAGCTATAACTGGTTATAAGACTATCTTTAACGAATCTTACAAAACCGAACAGGTATTAAATAGCGACGAATTCAAAAATGCCGAGTTCAGCGTATATCCTAATCCTGCATCTCGCGAAATCCACTTCAACAAAGTAGTTGACGTAGCAATTTACAGCGTTGATGGAAAACGTGTTAAAGTAGCTCGTGACGTTCAAACTTTGAACATTGCTGATTTGAGCGCAGGTACTTATGTTATCACAACCGGTAACGGTTTAACCAAGAAATTGGTTATCAAATAATTGATATTGTTTCACTAAAAAACGGGAGCTTGCTCCCGTTTTTTTTCGTTTTAAAAATCATGAAAAAAATCCGCATTTTAATTTTTACCACCGTACTCTCTATTGCTGCTTTTAGCTTTCTTAAGCCCAATAATCCCCAAATACAAATTACCAATCGCTTGGGGGAAACCACCGAACACCTCTTACAATCGGTCAATAATTGGGAAAAAGAGCTTAATCAACCTTGGGAAAATCACAAAATGCATTACGACACCCTTCGTGATTTATACAAATCCATCGAAACGTATGTTTCCTACCGATACCCTGAATTAGAAAAATCTTTGAACGGAGGACCCGTTCCAAGTATCACAATAGATGTAACAAAGTTGCACAAAGACGAACCCAGTGGCCTTCAAGTTATAGAAGAAATATTAGGTGAAGAATCCCCAATTGATACCCAAGAACTCAAAAATGAATTGGCGTTCCTAAGGGTCAACGTATTAAAATTACAAAAATCGTTAATACAATTTCCCCTTAAAGTGTGGGAAGTTTTCGATGCCAATCACCAATCAATTTCCAGAATGATGTCCTTGGGACTCACCGGATTTGATTCCCCCGTTTTTCTTAGATCCATCCGAGATTCGCGTATCATTATCGAATACGCCCAAAAAGATTTGCAATTATTTCAAAATTGGGGAAATCCCACGCTGTTTAATTCTTTAATTCAGCAATTGGAAAATGCCCAATCCGTATTAACATCGGAAACTGAATTTGAGGATTTAGATCGTGTTAATTTTTACCGGAATTATTTGATTCCCATACAAAAAAACCTCCGTACTTGGCATTTTTCTACCGAATACGAAACCTATGAAGAATCAGGAACGCTTCCACGAGCCATTCAATCGAAAGCCCTTCATCTGTTTGATACCAATTATCTCAATCCTTTCTTCACCATGAGAGGCACGCCCTCTAATATTAGCAAAGAACAAATTAAACTTGGCCAAATATTATTTTTTGATCCGATTTTATCCAAATCGTTAGAAATGAGTTGCGCCAGTTGTCACCTCCCAGAACGAGCGTTTAGTGATGGGAAAATAACGAGTATCCCTAAAGAATTAGACGGCAAAGCCCGCAATGCACCTGGACTTGTAAATACGGCTTTTCAAGGGAATTTCTTTTGGGATTTGAAATCGAAAGATTTAAACAACCAAATTATGCATGTGTTTGAGCATGCCAATGAGTTTAATACTTCTCCAGAAGAAATAACCCAAAAATTGAAACAAAGCAAAGAGTATAAGGTGCTTTTTAAAAAGGCGTTTTCTAGTTTTGAGGAACCTATTTCAGTGGGAAATATAAAATCAGCACTTGAAGTTTATGTCCGAAGTTTAAATGCGTTAAACGCGCCATTTGATCGGTATTTGAGATCCGAAACGGATGCAATCGCTCCGGAGGTTATTAATGGAGCGAATATATTTTTAGGAAAAGCCGCCTGCGCTACCTGTCATTTTGCGCCCGTATTTAATGGTTTTGTACCTCCCCATTATGGAGAATCAGAGGGTGAAATTATCGGCGTTTTAGATCGACCCAATGGCAATCAGGTGGATGCAGATTTAGGCCGTTTTCATTTATTCGAAAGGAACTATCCCAATGCCGATTTCATTAAAGGGATGTTCAAAACACCGGGAGTGCGAAATATTCAATACACAGCGCCCTACATGCACAACGGTGCGTTTAATACCTTAGAAGAAGTTATGGAATTTTATAATCATGGCGGTGCCTTGGGTAAAGGACTGGATTGGCCTCAACAAACCCTCGCTTCGGATTCCTTAAACCTATCAAAAAATGAAATAAACGATGTTATCGCCTTCATGAAATCCTTGGCTGACACCACCAATACCCAACAAAAAGCGTGTCCATTACCTCAATTTCCAAATAAAAAATGGAATCGAAGAACTTGGGGAGGCACGTATTAAAAGAAGAATTTAAAAATAATTTCACAAAACATCAGCCACAAAAAATGTAACCGATAATACCGATTACGCCGATTTTAATGCGGGTAAATCCCTAAATTGCTTAGGTTGATAATCCTTTAAGTTTGAATTATTGTATTTTTTACAATATACTTGAAGGTATTATCCTATGG
>CAMBBZ010000157.1 GCA_945863965.1 Chitinophaga pinensis
CAAACGACTCTCCGGCTTTAATTTTCGCATAAATTTCGTTCGCCATCTTTTCCGCTTCCTCTGGAGACTGTGCCGCATTAGTACCCGTTCTGATTAGAATATGGCGTGCCTTAACTTCCCCCAAATTAGCGCGTTTGGCATTCACCCGCAAAATGTGAAAACCAAAATCGGTACGAAACACATCTGAGATGCCTCCAACAGGCGTTCCATAAGCGGCATTTTCAAATTCGTATACCACTTGTAGGGCGGTTAAATATCCCAATGCCCCACCCGTTGATTTCGATCCGGGATCCTCAGAATCGCTCGAAGCCAAATCGCTAAAATTCTTTTCCGAAGGATCGCGTTGCAATGCCTTTTGAATTTCGGTCATGCGCTTTACAATAGCACTCACCTTGGTGGGATCGGCCGAGCGGTCGCAACGTATTAGTATGTGAGAAACATTTACCTCCGAAAGCAAGCGATCGTAAGCTTCTTTTATGAGTTTATCCGTTACGCTTCTGTCGTACAAATAGTTCCGCGCCAACTGTTCGCGGTACATCGATAACTCCCGTTTATAGGCTTCAGAACTGTCTTTACCAGCATCAAACGCATCTTGGATTTTCAATTTAAAACGCACATAAAGACGCAAATACGTATCTATATCTTCGGCGGTAACCGCCTTTTCCTTTAAATTTAAATTCTTCAAAAACTGACGTTCAAATTCATCTAACGTCACTTCCTGCTTGACAGCAACCGTAAAAATCACACTATTGGCATCGCCCTTCATAGGTAAAGGCGGGTTCGTAGACGGATTCGATTGTGACCACGCATTCAGGGTAAAAACCACCGATAAAAGGCTAACAATTGTATGTTTCATAATTCGTAAATCGTGTATGTAGGCAAAAATAAGGATTTATAGGGAAGTTAGGAATTCGCTTGGATGGCTTGATACAGAACATCTTTGAGCTCGGTGAGGCCTTGTTGCGCTACAGCACTGAAGAAATGCAGATTAATATCCTTCATTTCGCGAATAATGTCTTGCTTGAGCTCTTCATCGAGCATCTCACACTTACTAATAGCCACGATCTTGTCCTTCATCACCAATTCCTTACTAAACGCTTCCAATTCGTGCATTAGTGTTTGGTATTCGGCGTAATGGTCTGGACTGTCGGCGGGGATCAATAATAGCAATACCGCATTTCGTTCAATATGCTTTAAAAATCGATGTCCTAATCCCTTTCCTTCCGAAGCTCCTTCAATAATTCCAGGAATATCGGCAACCACAAAACTGCGATAATCGCGGTAAGAAACCACACCCAAATTGGGAACAATCGTAGTAAACGGATAATCCGCAATCTCTGGCTTAGCCGCAGAAATAACACTCAATAGGGTACTTTTTCCTGCATTAGGAAAACCCACTAATCCCACATCAGCCAATACTTTTAACTCCAATATCATCCACTGCTCCAATCCAGGAATACCCGGTTGCGCGTATTGTGGAGCTCGGTTGGTAGGCGTTGCAAAATGGGCATTGCCCAATCCGCCACTACCGCCCGGAACTAAAACCCGCTTCTCCCCTTCTTCGGTAATTTCAAATAAAATTTCTCCCGTTTCAAAATCCCGCGCTACCGTGCCTAAAGGAACATCTAAAATGATACTCTCGCCACTTTTTCCCGTACTGAAGCTTTCCCCACCCGGATTTCCGTGACCTGCAATAATATGTTTGCGGTATTTCAAATGCAACAAGGTCCACATTTGAGCATTTCCAATTAATATGATATCACCACCCTTGCCCCCATCGCCCCCATCGGGACCTCCTTTGGGACTCATTTTTGACCTAAAATAATGCCGGCTACCAGCGCCTCCGTTGCCGCTGCGACAACAGATTTTTACATAGTCAATAAAATTACTTTCTGCCATGAACCCACAAAGGTCGGTAAAAAGAACGCCGCTTCGTATTTTTGCCTTCGAAATGTCTGATTCGCACCAATATCAATTCCAAACTATCGAACCCAAATGGCAACTTAAATGGGCCAAAAATTCGCTTTATACCGTTACTGAAAATCCTCAAAAACCCAAATATTACGTACTGGATATGTTCCCCTATCCCTCGGGAGCCGGTCTGCACGTCGGCCATCCCCTTGGATATATCGCCTCCGATATTATAGCCCGATACAAACGCCTTTCCGGTTTTAACGTACTCCACCCAATGGGCTTCGATGCGTTCGGACTTCCTGCCGAACAATACGCCATCCAAACTGGACAACACCCCGCCGTTACCACCGAAACCAATATCAAACGCTTCCGCGAACAGCTCGATAAAATTGGTTTTTCTTTCGATTGGAACCGCCAAGTAAGTACTTGCGAACCCCAGTATTACCAATGGACCCAATGGATTTTTGGCTTGTTTTTTGAACATTGGTACGATAAAACCCAACAAAAAGCCCGTCCCATCTCCGAACTCATCGCACACTTTAAGCAACACGGCAACCAAAACCTCAACGCCCACCATAACGCCAAAGAAATATTCTCGGCCGAAACCTATATTTCCCTTTCGGGGGAAGCCCAAGAACGGCTATTGAACCAGTATCGATTGGCCTTTATGGACGAAACCACCGTTAACTGGTGCACCGAACTCGGCACCGTTTTAGCCAACGAAGAAGTCGTTAACGGAGTAAGCGAACGCGGCGGATATCCCGTCGTGCGCAAGAAAATGAAGCAATGGAGCCTGCGCATAACGGCGTATGCCGACAGATTGCTCGACGGACTCAATCGCATCGATTGGAGCGACTCCATAAAAGAAATTCAGCGCAATTGGATCGGTCGCAGCGAAGGCGCCGAAATCGATTTCCAAATTCAAAATCACAACCAAGTGGTGCGTGTATTTACCACACGGCCCGACACCCTTTTTGGAGCTACTTATATGGTCTTAGCTCCCGAAACCTCTTATTTACTAGACATTTGTACCCCAGAACAGCGCGATGAAATATCAAAATATGCGGAAATCGCAAAAAATAGATCCGAAATCGAACGCATGGCCGATACCCAAAAAACGGGTGTTTTCACCGGGGCTTACGCCATTAATCCGTTTACCGAAGAAGCCATTCCGGTTTGGACTTCCGATTATGTTTTAGCCGGCTACGGCACCGGAGCTATCATGGCAGTTCCCGCCCATGACGAACGCGATTTTGAGTTTGCTACTAAGTTCAACTTACCCATAGTAGCGGTAATTCAGCCAAAAAATACGGATATTGAACTTCCCCTGAAAGAAGCCCTAAGCGGTAAAGACGGCATCTGTTTTAATTCTGGATTCCTGAACGGACTAGCCGTGAAGGAAGCCATCAATAAGGCCATCGAAGAAGTAGAAAATCGCGGTATTGGAACCCGTAAAGTCAACTATAAATTGCGCGAAGCCGGTTTCGGTAGACAGCGTTACTGGGGCGAGCCGTTCCCGATAGTTTATCACAACAATACGCCCCAATTATTAGAAGAGCTTCCCGTAGAATTACCGAAGGTAGAAAGCTACAAACCTACCGGAACCGGCGAAAGTCCCCTTGCAGCCCTAAGCGAGTGGGTACAACATCCGAAAGGAAAACGCGAAACCGATACCATGCCCGGATGGGCAGGCAGCAGTTGGTATTTCTTGAGGTATACCGACCCTAACAACGAAAATGCCTTCGCCGGAAGCGAATCTTTGGAATACTGGAAGCAAGTCGATCTATACGTAGGAGGCAGCGAACACGCCACTGGACATTTATTGTACAGCCGTTTTTGGACGAAATTTCTACACGATTTAGGCTATATAAGCTGGGATGAGCCCTTCCAAAAATTGGTAAACCAAGGCATGATTATGGGGGAAGACGGACAGAAAATGAGCAAACGTTGGGGCAATGTGGTCAATCCCGACGATGTGTGTGCACAATATGGCGCCGATACCTTGCGATTATATGAAATGTTTTTAGGTCCCTTGGAAGATTCCAAACCATGGAATACCAACGGCATAGAAGGGGTTTCTCGTTTTCTTGGGAAGTTTTGGCGTTTGTTTT
>CAMBBZ010000158.1 GCA_945863965.1 Chitinophaga pinensis
CCGGAAAACACGAAGCCCGATAAGGCAAAATCCTTTTCTATTTGTGCCTGAACAGCCACCAAACGGGAAGATTCGGACATTAGTGCTTGAAACTCCTGTAAAACGGTTTCCGACATGCCCCAAAGGTATTGCAAATATTTCATCCCTTGCTTGGTCAGAAGCTTGGCTTATTCGGGAAATTTGTGGAAATTTGTCGGATATGGAATTAAAAGACGTTGTTTCGGTAACCGGATTGCCCGGGTTGCATAAGATTTTAGGTCAGAATAAAAATGGTTTGGTTTTAGAAGCGCTTGCCGATGGCAAAAAATTCTCTACCAACCTACGTCAACGCGTTAGTATTTTATCTGATATCTCCATGTTTACCGATGAAGGCGAAGTGAAGTTGGCACAGGTAATTCACCAAATTAAAGCACTTGAAGACCAAGGAACCGAAATTCCGAATGGCAAAGTTGATACCGAAGAGGCCAAAAACTTTATGGGTTTGGTATTGCCGAACTTCGACCGCGAACGCGTATACCCCAGCGATATGAAAAAACTGTTCGCTTGGTATCATTTAATTAAGGGAAGCTTAGATTTTGAATCCTTATTAAAGGTAGAAGAAGAAGGCGCCGAAGACAATAAAGCGGTAAAAGCCACCGATAAAATGGAGAAACCCAAAGCCGCTCCTACCAAAAACAAAGTTGCTACCAAAACCGCCGGTGGAGCTAAAAGCAAACCGTCTGCTCCCCGCAAAATGGGCAGTTAATAATGGCTTCCTCCTTTGTTCCTGAGTCATTGGTGGTTCAAAACGCCGATGATCTAAAGGCGCTTTATCAAGCCCTTTTAGACCGCAAGATAGACTCCGTTAACGATTTTAATCAGTTGTTATTGGATGTAAGCGATTTAGACAGTTTTATTTCTGAAGATATGGCATGGCGGTATATCCGCATGACCTGCGATACCCTCAATAAAGACCACGAAGAATCGTATTTGCAGTTTGTGCAACATATTCAGCCCGAATTGGCACCCTTCGAAGACCTCCTCAACCAAAAATTGGTCGAGCAGCCCTATTGGAACACCAACGACTTCGATAACGCCTTGGCTATTTACTACCGCTCCTTAAAGAGTGCCGTAGATTTGTTTCGAGAAGCCAATATCCCATTGCAGGCCGAACTCAGTACCTTGGCTCAAGAATATTCCGCCACGCAAGGCGCTATGAGCATCGATTGGGAAGGAAAAGAAATCACGCTGCAACAGGCCTCTAATTTATTACTCGAAACCGATACAGCAACCCGCAAAAAAGCGTGGTTATTGATTCAAGAACGCAGGCAGCTTGAGGCCGATAAACTCGATGCGCTTTTCACTAAAATGATTGGCTTGCGGCACCAAATTGCGTTGAATGCGGGATTTGAAAATTACCGCGATTATATGTTTGTGGCTTTAGGTCGCTTTGATTATACCGCTCAGGACTGTAAAGATTTCCATACTTCTATTGAAAAAAATGCCATTCCCTTATTGAAGGACGTGCATCTTTTGCGCAAATCGCAAATGAAAACGGACGTTTTGAATCCTTGGGATTTGCAGGTCGACCCGCTACAGCGCAAACCGCTGAAGCCTTTTGAAACCGGCGATGAAATGAGGGATAAAGGAATTGCGGTTTTGAATGATTTGGATCCCTTCTTTGCCGAATGCCTCCAAACGATGAAGGAGAAATCGCTTTTGGATTTGAGCAGTCGTGTAGGTAAAGCGCCCGGAGGCTATAATTATCCCTTGGCGCGCACCAATATGCCGTTCATTTTCATGAATGCGACTTCGAATTTGCGCGATGTAGAAACGCTTTTACACGAGGCCGGTCATGCGATACACAGTTTTCAAATGGCCCCTTTGCACTTGAATGCCTTCAAAAATACGCCTAGTGAAGTGGCCGAATTGGCTTCTATGAGCATGGAGTTAATTTCTATGTCGGCTTGGAATCGGTATTTCGCAGAAGATGAAAGTCTGAATCGCGCCAAAACCGAACAAATCGAAGGCGTTATTGGAACCTTGCCTTGGATCGCTACTATCGATGCATTTCAACATTGGATATACGAACACCCGAATCATACCTCAGACGAGCGCAAAGCGCAATGGAAGCAGTTATTGAAGCGCTTTGGCACGGGCATGGTCGATCACGACGGTTACGAACACTTTTTGGATTACGCGTGGCAGCGCCAATTGCATTTATTTGAGGTGCCGTTTTATTACATTGAATACGGCATTGCCCAATTGGGAGCGGTAGGAATCTGGCGTAACTATATGGAACAAAATGCGGAGAAGGCCCTAGACGATTACAAAGCGTTCATGAAACTGGGTTATACCCGTTCTATGGGGGAAATTTACGAAACGGCTGGGGTGAAATTCGACTTTTCTGCCGCCTATGTAAAGGAGCTTATGGATTTTGTGGGTGTGCAATGGAGCAAGTCGGTGGAGTAGTTTATCCAAAAAAACTCAGGACTTTCTGTAGATATTACAGCTATAATTACGGCAAAAAAATATTAATTAGTTAATCGATTTCTCAAAAACATCAATAAAAAAGGCCCCCGATGGAGGGCCTTTTTTAATTCAGATATGGGTATTGATTACAAATTACCGCGGTTGGCTTGCTCGCGCTCGATGCTTTCAAACAAGGCTTTAAAATTGCCTTTTCCGAAACTCTTAGCACCCTTGCGCTGAATGATTTCAAAGAACACTGTAGGACGGTCTTCCACGGGCTTGGTGAAAATTTGCAATAAATAACCGTCTTCATCGCGATCGATTAGGATGTTCATTTTTTTAAGTTCCTCAAGAGGCTCTTCGATATCGCCCACCCGTTCGAGTACATCGTCGTAGTAGGTTTCAGGGACGTACAAGAATTCAATACCCCGACGGCGTAATTCGGTTATGGTTTCAACGATATCGTGGGCTTCGATAGCAATATGCTGTACTCCGGGTCCATGGTAGAAATCGATATATTCTTCAATTTGAGACTTCTTTTTGCCTTCAGCGGGCTCATTTATGGGGAATTTCACCCAACCGTTGCCATTGCTGACCACTTTACTCATAAGTGCACTGTATTCGGTGGAAATGTCCTTATCGTCGAAGGTCAATAACAACTGAAATCCCATCACGTCTTCGTAAAAGCGCACCCAATCGTTCATTTTCCCTAATTCTACATTCCCAACGCAATGGTCTATATGTCGCAGTCCAACGGGGGTAACGTTTAGTTTATGAGCGGGCACTTTGAATCCGGGTAAAAACGGACCGTTATAATTTTTACGTTCTACAAATTTGTGAACGGTTTCACCGTAGGTATAAATCCCTGAAATAATCACATACCCGTGTTCGTCTTCAAAGCGGGTGGGTTCCATAAAGGGTTTGGCGCCGCGTTTAACAGTTTCTTCGAAACTTTTGGTCGCATCGTCGACCCATAAACTTAGAAATTTAACCCCGTCGCCGTGTTTTTGATGGTGTTCAGAAATATCGTTATGAGGCACGAGTGAGGTGGTGAGCACCAAACGTATTTTATCTTGTTGCAACACGTAGGAGGCGCGATCGCGAACGCCGGTTTCGGGACCTGAATAGGCCACGAGTTCGTATCCCCAAGCGGTTTGATAGTAATAGGCAGACTGTTTGGCATTTCCCACATAGAATTCAATGTGATCGGTACCGTTTAAGGGCAAAAAATCGGTATGGGTAGTTGTAGATTCCATGACGTTTGTTTCCATGAGGCAAAGGTAGTATTTAGAGTTGAGAGTTTAGAGGGGAGAGTTGAGAGGGCAATAGCGTAATGTTCAGGGGCTCAAGCATTGAGCCCTAACACTCTACACTTTAGACTTTACAGTTTACACTTTACACTTTATCGTATCTTTGTAATTATGAAAATTGCTGGACTTTCCGACGCAGAAATCACACAAATACAAACGGTATTGGCAAAAATCACCAACCTAGAACGCGCGGTAATATTTGGTTCCAGAACCACCGGAAAGCACAAACCCAATTCGGATGTGGACATCGCATTATA
>CAMBBZ010000159.1 GCA_945863965.1 Chitinophaga pinensis
AAACCTAAAACACAAATTCCATCACCCTAACACCACCTTGATCCACTACCACATACCTCCTACCCACAAACCATTCTCCCAAATTAATATATCTAGAAACCCCATTGGATAATGTTATATCCAAAGCCAAATGCCGATGACCAAAAATAAAGAAATCTATAGCTTCATTGCGTAATACACTTTCAGCATACTGTACTAAATATTCGTTTTCTGTCCCCTTAAATATTCGATCGCTTGGCTGTTCCGCAGACCTACTTTTCCGGCTAAAATAAGAGGCTAAAGAAACTCCCATATCCGGGTGTATCCACTTAAATAAAAACTGCGCAACACCATTCGTAAAGACTTTCTTTAAAAATTTATATTTTTTATCACCAGGACCTAAACCATCTCCATGGTGTATATGTATACGATTATTTCCTACAGTAATAGTTTGAGGATTTCTAAAAACATTCACGCCACACTCCTCCGTCAAATAATTGGCAATCCATAAATCATGATTACCTACAAACATGTTAAGTTCAATACCTAAATCATGCAATTCCGCTAGTTTCCCTAAAAAACGTACAAAACCTTTAGGAATAACAGATTTATACTCAAACCAAAAATCAAACGTATCCCCCAAAAAATAAATAGTTTTCGCCTGTGATTTTATAGAATCCAACCAAGCACAAATGGCAATTTCACGCTGACGTGAATGTCCATAAGTAGGTGATCCTAAATGAAAATCGCTTACGAAATATACCATTTATAAACCTCTAAACTGTGATAATAAACGGGTATCGTTTAAAAAAAGGTCTCTAATATCGGAAATACCATACTTGAGCATAGTCATTCTATCCAATCCCATACCAAATGCAAATCCTGTATAAATAGTAGAATCAATATCACAATTATCTAAAACATTTGGATGAACCATCCCACATCCCAACACTTCTAACCATCCTGTTCCTTTCGTTAAACGAACATCCTCAGGAGTAGCCGTTCCTACCCAAATATCCATTTCCGCACTGGGTTCAGTAAAAGGAAAATAACTTGATCTGAAACGAACCTCTGTACCATCGCCAAAAAATTGTTGCACAAAATAATACAAGGTTTGTTTTAAATCGGCAAACGTAACCCCTTTATCAATATATAAACCTTCTAATTGATGAAAAAAACAATTACTTCTCGAACTAACCGCTTCATTGCGATAAACCCGTCCAGGCATAATTAATCGAAGCGGCGGTTGTTTCTTCCGCATCTCCCTAATTTGTACAGAAGACGTGTGCGTGCGTAAAACATCGGTACTAATAAAAAATGTATCCTGCATATCCCGCGCTGGATGGTCATCATCAAAATTCAACGCACCGAAATTATGCCAATCGTCTTCTATTTCTGGCCCCTCGCTTATATCAAATCCTAGAGAATTAAAAATAGCAACAAGCCTATTTTCAACAGCCTTTATCGGGTGTAACGACCCTACACCGTTCAAATAAACGGGTAAACTGCTGTCAAATGCATCAAATGCACTTTCTTGATTGGTTTCTATTCGTTCACGGGCTTCCTCAAAAAACAATTCTGCTTCCCGTTTTAGTAAGTTTAAAGGTTTACCAACTTCTTTTTTTATTTCGGGGGAAATTTCCCTAAACGCCTCAAATAATACATTCACAAATCCTTTTTTGCTTAAAAAATCCAAACGAAAAACTTCTAGTTCCGCGGCATTACTGATTACGGTTTTTGTGATAGTGTCGCGGAGTTGGTTAATTTGATCAAGCATGGTACAAAACTAACACATCGCTTTGATTTTTATTCATGTACCTGCTTTTCATTTTAAACAGTTCCAATAGTAATAACTAAACTCTTTTAAAGTTTTATATTATTAAGTATTAATTGGCTGTGGATAAGGGGATAAGTGTCAATGTTCCACGGGAAACAGGACTTTTTTGAATTTAAAGTATTATAAATCAATAAGTTAATATTTTATATTACTCGTTGTATTTTCGTGATTTATGCCAGGTGTTGAGTTGTTTATTCGGGTGTAATATTGCTTTGTTCAACACCCTTTTTAGGCTTCAAACTTACAGGTATTAAGGGATTGTTTTTTCCACCGTCGGGTAGTACGTTTTGAACGGGTTTATACAGTTTGATAACATTAACTATTTTGGGTTTCACGTGTATTTTATCAAAATAATGTATAATGGAGTCACTTAATTCGTGTGCATCGAAAAGGCCACTCTTATTTTGATCTATATAGGTTATGATTGTATAATCTCCCACTGGTAACGTAAGAGATTGTGTTTTTAGTGTTATGGATATGTGATGTAGGTATTTACCATTTTGAAGTATTATTAAATTAGTATTACCAAGTATACTGTCGCATTCAAAAGAGATACCACCAAATATAGTTTGCTCTGATGTTGTATCAGCTTTAGATAATGTTGGATTTAATATGCGCCCTAAGCTGGGTCTGAACTTTATAATAGTGTCTTTATTGTTAATATGGGTTTCCTTGATCGTATAATTCCTAAGGATTATTTTTTTATAATTAATGGGATATTTATTTTGAAGTTTCCATTTTTTGAATTTTCCGGGCGGTATTACGACCGTGTCGTTTTTAAACAAAATTTCCTTATCGTTAAGTAAACTTCCCCCGATAAAATAAAAAGGGATGATTGCAACCGTTAACGCGTTGGATGTATCTACCTCAATTTTATTTATTTTAGGGGGAAATAGGTGAACGGTTTCGCTACTATCCAATGTAGTGGTCGCATACCATTCTGTTGAATCGTAGGTGCTGTTGCTATTGGCATCCAAGTATGCGGTTAAATTCTTTGTATTGTTTGGGAGTCCTTTAATATAGATGGTGTCGGCGATTGTATAAGATCTATAATAGAATGAATCAATTCGTTTTTCTAAACGGAATTGTTTAACCTGTGATTTAAAGTAAGGATTGAGATTTGTAAGCCGACTGAAGTTTAGCGTATCATCGGAAAGTTGTATTATAGGGTATTTGCCTAAATTATTTTCGTTAAGGTCACGAATAGATGTAGTGAGATCTATGGACTGGGTGTAGGGTTGAATGGTAAAGCGTATATATTTTAAAGAAGGTGTGAGTACTGTTTTCTTTTCTGTTTTGCGTTGTGGATTTAGAATGATGTCGTTGGTAGTCTTTATATATTCGTCGAAGAATACGGTGATATGTTTGGTACCAGAAATAGTGTCAATTTTAATATTGGTTATTTCAGGCGGATTTATATCCTTGCTACCGCCGGTAGGGCTCACGGGATTGGCACAAGCTGATAACAAATAACTGATTATAATTGCTTGGTAAATTTTCATCTCCCGAAGTGTATTAGTAATACGGATATATCAGAGGGGGAAACTCCACTTATTTTTTTGGCTTCTTCAATAGTAGTGGGTTGGTGTTTTTTCATTTTCTCTCTTGATTCGGCACTCATAGATTGTAATTTACTGTAATCAAAATCTTTAGGAATTTTAAGATGATTAAGCGTATTTAGTTTAGCGGCTTGTTCTTGTTCTCGTTCTATATAGCTCGAATATTTTATTTGAATTTCTGTTTTTGTTATTACCTCATTGCTGAATACAATATCTTTTTCAATATTTGGGAGCGACAATATTTGCTGGATGCTAATTTGTGGACGCAGTAATAATTTATGCGCTTTTGTCTTTTCCGGAATATCTATATTTAAGTAATTTTTGGCCTCCTCAGGAGTTATGGAGCGCTGGAGTAGTTTTGTTTTTAGTAATTCGGTTTGGTGGAGTTTTAGCTCTAATAATTCCATTCGTTGTTTTGATGCCAAACCGGCTGCATATCCTAATGGCGTTAAACGTTCATCGGCATTATCCTGTCTTAAGGAAATCCTATATTCAGCGCGTGACGTAAA
>CAMBBZ010000160.1 GCA_945863965.1 Chitinophaga pinensis
GTGAGTTTCCACATCAAATCTGCCCTTATTTCCGTTTTTAACAAAGAGGGCCTAGAGCCCGTATTACAAGCGCTCAACGAACAAAACGTACGTTTTTATTCGACTGGTGGCACCCAACTGTTTATAGAACAATTGGGATTTCCCTGCACTTCCATTGAATCGGTAACGGGGTATCCCAGTATCCTCGATGGCCGCGTTAAAACATTGCATCCCAAAGTTTTCGGGGGAATTTTAGCCAAGCGTGACAACCAAGAACACTTAGCCCAAGCGGCTCAATACGATTTACCCACTTTTGATTTGGTGATAGTCGATTTATATCCTTTTGCCGAAACGGTATCTGCTGGTGGTAGCGATGAAGAAATTATTGAAAAAATTGACATCGGTGGAGTCTCTTTAATCCGTGCCGCTGCTAAAAACTATGCCCATTGCAGCATCATTTCTAATACTTCACAATATATCCATTTACTCGATGCCCTAAAAATCCACGGGACTGAAATCCCCTTGGAATTGCGCAAACAATGGGCCAAGGAAGCCTTTTTGAATACCCACGAATACGATGAACAAATCCACCGATGGTTTGCTGGATTTCAAAGTTATTCCTTGCGGTACGGAGAAAATCCCCACCAAAAAGGATTTTTCGTAGGCAATTTAGAAGCCTTGTTTGATAAAGTTCAAGGAAAAGAATTGAGCTATAACAACCTACTTGATGTAGACAGTGCCGTGGCTCTTTTAGGAGAATTTCCCCAAAAAGAAGGCGCTACCTTTATTATTGTAAAACACAATAATGCTTGTGGCTTGGCCCAACGCCCTACTACCCTTGCGGCTTGGAAAGCCGCTTTAGAATGCGACCCCGTGAGTGCCTTCGGAGGTATTTTAGCCTGCAACCAAGCCATAGATTTAGAAACCGCTCAAGAAATAAACAACCTGTTTTTTGAAGTTCTAATTGCACCGGCTTACGCTCCAGAAGCCTTGGCTCTTTTGGCGGGAAAAAACAACAGAATTATTTTAATTGCTAAGGACTTATCGAAAGTCAGCGCACTCACTAAGCGCACAGCCCTCAACGGCGAACTCATTCAAGAGCGAGATTCAAGTACCGAAACACGCGATTTAATGACCAACGTAACCCATACACACGCTACGGAGCAAGAATTAGCCGATATGGAATTTGCCATAAAAATTGTGAAACACACCAAAAGCAATACCATTGTATTGGCGAAAGGCGGACAATTATTAGCCAGCGGCACTGGACAAACAAGTCGTGTAGATGCTTTAAATCAGGCCATCGAAAAAGCCAATAAATTTGGCTTCGATTTGAGCGGAGCTGTTATGGCCAGCGACGCATTTTTTCCTTTCCCCGATTGCGTAGAAATCGCCGATAAATCAGGTGTAACTGCCGTCGTTCAACCCGGTGGAAGCGTAAAAGACCAATCCAGTATTGACTATTGCAATGCCAATAATATGGCTATGGTATTTACCGGCATGCGTCATTTCAAACATTAATCAACAATCACAAGAAACGGCATACTATTTGCATTTTTAAAATTAGCATGTATCAATTCATTAAGTTCCTTTTATTTTTACTTTCCCCGGAAAAAGCGCACGACGTAGCTTTGAATCTTATTGAATTTACCTTACGCCTTCCCATAATTGGCAATATATTCAAACGCTCATTCAATTCAGGTCCGCAACGCCAAGTACAATTCGCAGGCCTTAAATTTCCGAATATTATAGGACTCGCTGCTGGTTTCGACAAGGATGCCAAGCGTTTACAACTTTGGAAAGACCTCGGATTTGGTCACGTAGAAGTAGGAACCGTTACCCCAAAAGCGCAACCCGGAAATCCCCAACCCCGTTTGTTTCGTTTGGTAGAAGACCGTGCGGTTATCAACCGAATGGGATTTAATAATGGCGGCGTTGATGCCATGGTTGCCCAATTAAAAAAACGGCCCGCCGGATTAATCGTAGGAGGCAATATTGGCAAGAATAAGGATACCCCCAACGAATTCGCCATCGACGATTATGTGATCTGTTTTGAAAAGCTGTACGCTCATGTGGACTACATAACTGTTAACGTTTCCAGTCCTAATACTCCGGGACTCCGCGACTTACAAACAGAGGCTTTTCTTGTCCCTTTATTCGACAAATTGAACCAATTGCGCGAATCGTACGGCTCGTTTAAGCCCATTTTTCTAAAGATAGCCCCTGATTTTCAACTAAAAGCCATAAAGCAACTCGCTAAAATCATCAAAAGCTTGCCTATTCAAGGGGTGATTGCCACGAACACCACGATTTCAAGAGATCGCTTAGAGGCTTCTGCCAAAGATATTGAAAAAATCGGTGCAGGTGGTCTTTCAGGAGCGCCACTTTTCGAGGCTAGCAATGCCATTCTCGCCACATTGAGCATCGAGTTGGGAAATAGCATGCCACTGATTGGTGTGGGTGGTATTTTCAATCACTTTGATGTAACTGAAAAAATGACGCGCGGCGCGGGCTTAGTGCAAGTGTACACCGGCTTTATTTATGAAGGTCCTTGGATCGTTCGCAATATTTTGAAAGAACTTAGCTTCGAGGACTCGATGCTGGTCGATTGATATCGTTTGAAGTAAAGGCGAATAAATTTTGATATTGTTTCCCCAATTTCAAGGTTACCTACGTTGATGAATCGTTTCTAATTGATTACTTTCGTTCATGTTTCATGCGCGAAATCTAGGGTTGTTCGTATTTTTTACGCTCTTTGGGAAGCTGTTTTCACAAGGGCTCGAAGTACCTAGTCTTTTCCCAACTGAAAATCCCGTAACCCATACTGCCTATACCACTTCCTATGCCCATGAACACGGACAGCCGCATTGGGTAGCCTACGATTTAACCTACAAACAACTTACGTCTGTGGCCGAAAGACCCAGTCGCTTTCGACCAGATCCAAAAATAAAACCTGCCACTACCTCACATAATGCCTATACCAAAACGGGTTTTGATAGAGGCCATTTGGCACCTGCGGCCGATATGGCCTGGTCTTCTACAACCATGTCGGAAAGTTTCTACACCTCTAATATTTGTCCGCAATTACCCGGCTTCAATCGCGGTATTTGGAAGATTTTAGAAACCAAAGTAAGGAACTGGGCCGCTCAATCTACCTCAACGGGTGACATGCCGCATCTGTTTATTGTTACGGGACCTATATTCACCGCTAATATGACCAATCTCAATCGCGGCAGCGGTGAAAACTTACATGTTCCCGAATTCTTCTTCAAAGCTCTTATTGATACTGCCGGAAACAAGCGAGGTATAGCCTTTATTATTCCCAATCAAAAAATTCCCTCAGAAACCTTGTGGAATTATGCCCTAAGTATCGACGAATTGGAATTGAAGTTAGGACGGGATTTATTTCCCAAACTACCTAATGAAATCGAAAACAAGATTGAGTCGGTTTGGAACAAACGGGATTGGAATTAATCGATTATCAGTCCCAGCTCCCCTACATGATACCATTTTCCGTTCCAAAACAAGCCTTCAAACCGCAATAAATAACGTTGCTTATTATAGCTTATTGGAACTTCAATACGGGTCATCTTATACACGCCTTCACTATTGTAAGCAATTCTTCTCGTCCATTGAGACTGCACTTTTGCTTGCCGCATCCCTATTTTCTTTGCCTTCTTCTTTACCTTCTCTAAACCCTTAAATACGCGCCACCGATACTGCATGTACTGACCGTGAACCACTACAGGAGGCGATAACGAATCGCTCAAACGCGTCATTTTTACAAACGCATCTTCTTGTAATAAACCTTGATACGCATACGTTTCTTTGGTAAATACCCATAAAAATAAACTATCAAACATCTGCGACAAATCGCGATACCCGTCGGATTGTA
>CAMBBZ010000161.1 GCA_945863965.1 Chitinophaga pinensis
AACCAACGTTTAGATGCCGAAACCATTCAATTGGTAGCCAGTGACTTTAACTATGAAGTGAATTTTGTGGATGCAGAATCCACCATTGAAGCTACCGACGATGAAGTAGACAACGTAGGAGATCTAAAACCACGTGCACCAATTGTTACCGTAATGGGACACGTTGACCATGGTAAAACATCGCTGTTGGATTATGTTCGAAAGGCCAACGTAATTGCCGGAGAAGCTGGGGGTATTACCCAACATATTGGAGCTTACGAAGTAACACTCACAGACGGAAAGAAAATCACATTCCTCGACACACCAGGACACGAAGCGTTTACCGCAATGCGTGCACGTGGTGCCAAGGTAACCGATTTGGCTATTATTGTAATTGCCGCCGACGATAGCGTAATGCCACAAACCAAAGAAGCAATTGCCCACGCACAAGCTGCGGGTGTTCCTATGGTTTTTGCATTCAATAAAATGGATAAAGAAGGCGCAAATTCCGAGAAAATACGGGAAGAACTCGCCCAAATGAATATCCTAGTAGAAGATTGGGGTGGAAAATTCCAAAGTCAGGAAATCAGTGCCAAAAAAGGACTTAATATCGATTTACTGCTAGAAAAGGTACTCCTCGAAGCAGAATTGATGGATCTTAAGGCCAATCCCGATCGCCGGGCTCGTGGTACCGTAATCGAAGCAACCCAAGAAAAAGGCCGTGGTATAGTATGTACCCTCCTCATTCAAAACGGTACGCTTCGGGTGGGTGACCATATGGTTGCAGGTTCGCAATACGCTAAAGTACGTGCCATGTTCAACGAACGCGGAACCCGTATCGAAGAAGCGCCTCCAGCCACACCCGTAAAAATATTAGGATTCTCTGACGCTCCAACCTCGGGTGACTTATTCGCCGTTCTCGAAAACGAAGACGAAGCCAAAACACTAGCTAACAAACGCAATCAATTGGTTCGCGAACA
Organism: Chitinophaga pinensis; assembly: GCA_945863965.1. GTDB lineage: Bacteria > Bacteroidota > Bacteroidia > NS11-12g > UBA955 > VMCP01. The sequence continues at coordinate 960 of CAMBBZ010000161.1, forward strand.
AGGAATTCGTACCAAGCGACATATCACCCTCGACGAAATCGGACGCCGTTTGGCAGTAGGAAACTTCAAAGAACTTAACATCATCATCAAAGCCGATGTCGATGGTTCTGTAGAAGCCCTCAACGATGCCATGATGAAACTATCTACCGACGAAATTGCGGTAAACCTCATTCATAGCGGTGTAGGACAAATCACGGAAAGTGATGTACTTCTTGCCTCTGCATCCGATGCTATTATTATTGGTTTCCAAGTTCGACCTTCAGCAAAAGCCAAACAATTGGCCGAAAACGAAGAAATCGATATCCGTACCTACAGCATCATCTACCAGGCTATCGAAGAAATCAAGAAAGCCATGGAAGGTATGCTAAGTCCAGACATCATTGAAAAAATCATCGGACAGGTAGAAATACGAGAAGTATTCAAAATCACCAAAGTAGGAACCGTTGCTGGTTGTTATGTAACCGATGGTAAAATCGAACGCAACAGCATGGTCCGCGTAATTCGTAATGGTGTGGTTAAACACGATGGTAAATTGGGATCGCTAAAACGCTTCAAAGACGATCAGCGCGAGGTAACCAAAGGATACGAATGTGGACTACAATTGGATAAATTTAACGAAATTCTAGAAGGCGATTATCTCGAAGTATACGTTCAAGAAGAGGTAAAACGCAAACTATAAAGGCATTTCATCCAAAAAAAAAGAATCTACAACGAGCAGCAACGAATTTAAGACCTCGAACGTCTACATTTGGTACGATACTTGTAATAGATCCGATAATTAAGCAACATAAAAAACCCATGAAAAAGTTTTTAACACTAGCCGCACTTGCGCTTACCTTCATCGGTAGCAGCATGGCACAGAAAGAAAGTAAGCAAACAGAACCCGCAATCAAATGGGAACTAAAAGCCCACGATTTTGGAAACCTAGAAATGGGCCCACCAGCAGATGTAATTTTCAAATTCACCAATACCAGTAAAGCTCCTGTGGTTATTACCGGTGCCCGCCCAAGTTGTGGTTGTACCACACCCAGTTGGACCAAAACTCCAATCATGCCCGGTGAAGTAGGTGAAGTAAAAGCGAGCTATGGAACAGATGGCCGTCCTGGTTATTTCCAAAAAACCATTAAAGTCACATTCGATAACGGCGACGAAACTGATTTAGCCATTAGCGGAACCGTTACCACCGATACAAATAAAAGTACCAAGCAAGAGCTTAAATAAAACACCATGAAAAAAGTTCTATTCATGGCCGTTTTTGCATCCGTTTTTGCGTTCACCAACGCCCAAACGGGTGTTATTGGTGGCAATCAAAATAACGACGCCACCAAAGAAAAAAGTAATGCGGGTATTTCTTTTGGGACCCTATCCCACAACTTCGGCAATATTATCGAAGGACAAATTGCAACCTACGAATTTCAGTTCAAAAACATTGGTACCGAACCCCTGAAATTAACCCAAGTAAAGGCTAGTTGTGGGTGTACAACCCCAAAATATCCGACTACTGAAATTATGCCGGGCGAATCTGCCAACATCAGAGCCGAATACAACTCTGCAGGCAGACCTGGAACCTTTAATAAAAACATCTTCGTAAACAGCAATGCCGGTGATGTTACTCTTACCATCTTAGGTAACGTAGTGAAAGAACCAGAAAAACCCATTTCCCCTATCATTATTAGATAAATAAAAGGGCTGTCATTGATGTGACAGCCCTTTTTCTTTTTACCTGAAATTAATTGTCCATACAACGTATGTCTCATCTAACAAAAATCATAATCGCATTTTGCCTTGTAATAGCAAGTTACCTCACGCCAAGTTATGCGCAGATCAGACATAAAAATCAAGGCAATCTTAAGGTAATTGGTTCCGATACCATTCAAGTAAATGCGAATAATGGCGATATCATTGAAGCATTATTTCCCGTAAAAAATTACGGAACAGAAATCCTAACCATCTCACAAATAGCCACCGAATGCATCTGCTTTGATTATCATTATCCCGAACAAGGCATTCAACCCGGAGCAACCGACACGATAAGACTATTTTTTAAGACGAAAAATGTGCCTCCAGGGCCCTACTTTAAACGGGCATTTGCCGATTACGACGAAGGCAGCATTGAGTTAATATTAGAGGGTAACTTAAAAATTATAAGACCTCAATACAAACCCAACGAAAAAACCGTTATTTACAAACCCAAACAAATCGTTGTACGCAATGAAGATAACTAAACTTCTATTATCTACGCTCCTATTAGCGTCTAGCACGTTATTTCTAGAATCCTGCCTTTGGGCTACACCGCGTAATACTAAAAATAGTCAATTCCAAAATGTCGCCTTGGCTAAATCATCTAGACAGGACAAAAATTTAGTTTCTCATACCGAAGTAAATTCAAACCCAGAAGAACCTAAACGCACAGTTCGCCCGAATAATCTTGAAACTAGCCCTAACACGGTTAAGAAAAATAAACTAGAATCAACAGACCGTCGGAATATCCCAAATGATTCACTTGTCAAACTTTTAGATAGCATTGCGTGGAACGAAACCATTCACCAATTTGAAGGCGGAGTGCCCACCGGCCCTCCAGCTACCTTCAGATTTATATTTACCAATTACAGCAATCACCCCATCAAGGTTAAAGGCGTAGAGGCGGCCTGTAGCTGCACCGCTACGGATTTTTCTCGGTCCGACATCCAACACGGCGACACCGGTTGGATACAAACCGCTTACAAAACCGAAAACACCTTCGGCTATTTTAAAAAATACGTAGATGTCTTCTTCGAAGGAAGTCCCAATAAACACCGCTTGTATTTAACCGGTTC
>CAMBBZ010000162.1 GCA_945863965.1 Chitinophaga pinensis
GTATCATGGGCATTTCAGCCATTTTTTCGCTAATGCTGCTGAACGGGGTAATGGGCAGTTGATTTACATGAAGGTGATCGGTGGCAATATGGATACTGTGTTGGACAATGTGGGTTTCAGCAAGTTTGACAAAGGAGTCGATTTCCCAAGAAATCAATTGAATGGCGCTTTGGGTTTTGAATGTTGCATGCAGGTGCTTTCCTTGGTGCCATATATCCAAGTCGATAATGGAATCGCAGAGATTGGTGAAATGTGCAATTCCTTTTGGATCTGTTTTTTGTAATAAATGCAAATCTTCTATGAATACTTCGGCTTGGACTAGGGGCGTTTGGGGATTTAAGAGAATTTGGACATGCAATTCCCGGGCACAAATTTTAGGTTGTGCAAACAAGGGAGCAAAGTGGGTGCTGAATTGTAAAAATGCGCTGAAAATCAGCGCGCGTTTAAGCCTTTTTTTCATAGTGTAATGTTACGATTTAAGAAAATCGGGTATCCCGATTTCGACCGAAAGCATTACACTGAAGGCGGAGATTTGTTTCTTGATTTGGGCGTCCAGTCGGACAGCGCGTTTACGTAAGTAACGGTACTGATACAAATCCAGGACGCTGCAGGGATAAATAGCTGCGGGGCGCGTGGGGATTCGGCTAACGAAATATAAAAGTCGCAAATGCCGCAATCTTCATCGATGGATTCAGGGGCATTTTGCGGAAGTGTTTGGGTAAGTTGGGAATGCGGATGATCGGAATGCTTGTGGGCGTGGGAATGCGTATGGGTAACCGTGAGCTGCCATAAGGAAAAGCAGCTTAATAGAAATAAAGATATGTACGACTTGTATTTCAATAGGTTAAGCCAATTCTTGTAGTTGTTGGGTCATAACCCGCAATTCGTCGCGATTTAGTTCGTTATCGCTTTTTACGCATAGGCTAATAAAAAAGATAAGGTTATCGGTAGCCGTTTCAATTTCTTCCGCTAGGGGTGTTTCGAAGCTATCGTTGGCTTCGATGTGCTGCCACAACAGTCTAAGTGAGCGTGTGATAAGGGGATCGTTTTCCGCCTTTGCAACTTCACGGGCTTCTTGTAAGGGGGCGATTAAAGCGGCACTGATACCGTTGCTTTCAATCTCACCTATGAGTTTTTTGAGTATGTCGTTACCTTTTGGATTGCGCATTGATTTTTTTATTAGCGTGCAAAATTACATATTTTAATTAGCCGATGCAACGTGCATTTTTGGTTTTGGTGTTTTCCTTGTGGCAATGAAGGTGGCAAGGAGCACAATTAAAATCCAAACAATTTTCATAGGGCTAATGGAATCGGTTTGAAGGACAAAGGCAATTAGGGTAGCCAATAAGGGTTGCAGGTATATGTAAATCCCTGTTAGTGTGGGTCCTGCAATCTTTATCGCATACGCATTCATAAAATAAACCAAGAAACTCATGATAATGAGTATATAGGCAATTTTAGCCCAAATTGGACTGGGGATGGCTTGGAAATTGGTGGAAAGAAGGGAGGTAATTCCGATAGGCGTAATAAAAAGCAGTCCGAAACTAAAGGTCCATTTATTGATGGTTATAGGCGGATATAATGCGGTAAGTTTTTTGATTCGTACGAGGTAAACGGCATAAAAAACGGCGTTTACAAAAACAAAAAGATCTCCTTTGCGCGTTTCTGAGGTAAAGGTGTGTTGGCTTTCTGTGAGTAATTTTAAACAGGCGATTGCGGCGGTTAGCAAGGCCAGTAAGAAGATCCAATTGGGCCATACCTTGAGTCGGAGGTGGTCAAATAAGGCAACAAACAGGGGAGTGGCGAGCATCAAAACGGCGGCATTGATGGGATAGGTATGTTGCAGTCCTTTGAAAAACAGATACATATTGGCGCTGGTCCCAAAAAAGCCACAGATAGCCAATTCAAGTCCGTGTTTTTTCCAATTTACGGAAACTGATTTCCCCCAAAAGCCAATTAAATGAAAGGCGCAAGTGGCGAAGGCCACGCGCATCCAAACCAGGGTTTCGGCGTTAAGGTATCGGGGCATGATTTCTCCGGCCCAGGAGAAAAGGATGCCATAAAACAGACTGACTAGGAAAAGAACGAGGTGTACGTTCATTTATTTCCAGCCGTTTTTACGCTTGATATTTTCGTAGGCCTTTTGGACGCGGATAAATTTTTCTTCGGCACTTTTTTTCTCGTTGTCGGAAAGACCTTGGAGTCGGTCGGGGTGAAAGCGAAGGGCTAATTGACGGTGTGCTTTTTTAACCTCATCCTCTGTTGCGGAGGTAGATACATCTAAAATTTTATAGTCGGAGTCTACCGATTCCACGAACATGGCTCTCAGCGATAGGTAATCGGGTGTACTGATGCCTAGTTGGGTGGCTACGTGTTGAATGAGTTGAATTTCGGCATCTGAAATAACCCCATCGGCACGAGAAATACGGAAGAGGATGTGTATGAGTTCCAGCCGGGGGGAATAGCTCATGCGATTTCGCAGATTCCGGCAAATTTCATTGAGGTTGTGTTCTTCCTTGAGGAAGTCGCGCAATTTTAGTAGCATGAGGCGACTTTCATTTTCTCCGTAGGTGCGCAGCAGCATTGATTTAACGAGATCAAGTTCGCTTTTCATGGCAGCACCATCGGCTTTCATTACCGCGGCAATGAGGATTAGTAATGAATTTTTAAAATCGGCCGGATGGGTATTGGGGTTTTGATAATTGGTATTGGCAAAGGAATTAGAATTGTTAGATTCTTGGTTACTGCCGCCGTAGGCATGATCGATATACGATCCAATCATGAATCCCACTATGGCTCCGAAAAATCCGGAAGATAGGAATCCTATAATAGCGCCGATAATTCTAAAGCTCACAGTTCTTATGGATTAAGGAAATCGGTTAACGTTTTCATACGGTTTTTGAGTACAATATCTTGGCTGAGCCAAAGGTTTGGATCTTGGGAAGATTGCACCCAGAATAAGGCGGTTTGAACGGTTTCGGTTTGTTCGGGTTGCGCATCGATGAGTATGTCTTCAAATCCTTGGTGTGCAAAAACGGTAAGGGTAATAAGTTTGTTGTTTTGTTGGATGTATTTAAATATAAGCAAGGGGATTTGTGAGGTAACGGAATCTTTTTGCAAAGGGGCTTTATTGATACCGGCCACGCTGCCTGCTTCTCTTGAGAACTGGCTGCACTGCAGCAAATAACCGGCTAATAGGGATTTGTTGGCCTCCACGGGTTGATTTTGGGCATTGCGCAATTGCAATTGGTTGTTTTCTTGGTGAATGCTAAAACTGTTTTGTGGTTGTTGGGGCCATTGTACGGTGAGTGATTTAAGTTGTGACGGTTCGATATTTATAAGTTGAAGCGTTCTCCAAATATGTATATCGGTATTGAAATACGGGCTAAGATACCCTTGAAAGCCAGGAATTTCGACGATACAGGGTTGGTCGTATTCTGGGGTGTACATATAAGTGGCCATATTGTCTTGGGTTGAGCCGCCTACAAATATTTCGTGCACGTCTTTTCCATTTTGGGAGAAGGTGGCTTTAACGGCGGAAAGGGCCATCTTACGGGATAAGTTTTTAACGGACTGTCCGTTGACGGGTCGTTGGACTTTAAGTTTTTTAACGGCCCAAAAGAGCAGCATTTGAACATTCTGAGAATCGGCCTGGAAGGTATCGTATTGATTGTAGACGTACCAAACTTGGTTCTTTTTTACAAAATACAGGGGGGCGCT
>CAMBBZ010000163.1 GCA_945863965.1 Chitinophaga pinensis
TTTTCGATGCTCCACAAGCGCGTCGTCCATCGATCGCCACAGCCCGTGTTCAATCCTATGATTTTTTTATCCTTGGGAAGCTCCCATGTAAATCCTTTATCGGCATGGTTGTCTAATAAATACGGCTCTCCACGGTACTCCATTCCACACAATTCAAAAATTTCAGTACAGTAGTTTTTGGTATTGGCCTGACTTACATCATCGAAAAGACCCGTGTCGAATTTATGCTGTGCCAATTCATTCACCGGTTGGGTGGCTCCATCCTTTAAAATATATCCGAATTTTTCTTGGGCGTCGACCATTTTTAATAAAGCCGCCGCCTCTTTCTCTTTGTCTAAATTAATAGCGATATCCCAAGCGGTATTCGTAACATACAATACCGATTCGGTGCCCAATTTGTAAATTTCGTGAATCTGCCCTTTTGGCAGTATGTCTGGAAATAGCGTAATCCATGTAAATTTGGCATTGGGGTATAATTCCTTATATCGGGTAATTAAGGGCGTTGTTCGAATTACATCACCCATGGCACCCAACTTAATAATCAGAATTCGCTTCTCGATTTTCGTGTACTGCGGACACGTATCGCAATGATAACCATGCGTTTTATGGGGTTTGCACGGGATGTGTCCCAGAAAATGCAGGCAATCGGGTTTGTAATGCATGATGCGAAAATAGTTTTTTTCACAAAAATGAAGTGCCTTTACAACCAAATAGGCATAATTATTGTCTAATTTAGTAGAGAATTTTGAAACACACACGCAAATTTAAATACTCGGCACTGCTCTTCATTCTGATGAGCGTGTTTGCTATTGCCGAAGCATCGCATTTGGTGGGTGGTTTTTTAACCTACCGATGGCTCGGCAGCAATGGTACGAATACCCAATACCGTGTAACACTTTTTGTGTACCGCGATTGTACCCGTGACGGTACCGAGGATGAAGTGCCCTTTGACGACGATATCGATTTGTGCGTGTACTCAGGTGACAAAAAGCTGTATACCACGTACAAAATAAAATTGCTTAACCGCAAAAAAGTACAACCCGTTGGAAATACGAATTGTCCGGAAGTAGCTTCTGCCTGTCTAGAACAAGGCGTTTACGAAACCACCGTAAGCTTGCCCAACAGTTCTACGGGTTACCACCTCAAGTGGGAGCGGTGTTGCCGCAATACCCAAAATAATTTGGAAGATCAATTCGGACAAGCCTACCAAGGACAAACCTACTACGGTTTTATCCCCCCAACGAGCATCAAAAACAGCTCTCCTTATTTCCAAGATATTCCGGTGCCTTTTATTTGTAAAGACGATACTACCACCATTAGAAATCGCGCGGTAGATCCAGATGGGGACTCACTTTCTTACAAATTGGTTACCCCGTGGCAAGGGGCCGATGCCAATAATCCAACTTTAAATTCCTGTCCAAATCCCATGTCTAATTTCCCCGTTGTGGATTTTAGAAACGGATACTCGGCCGCCAAACCCTTCGGAAATACAGGTATAGCCAGTATTGATGCGTTCAATGGATTGACCACGTATTTGTCGCGTATTGCGGGCCGCTTTGCCATTGCGATTGAAGTAACCGAATGGCGTAACGGCGTGGCTATCTCATCGGTGCGTTTAGATTTGCAAATTTTAGTCATCAATTGTTCCCCCAATAATAAACCCGATTTGTCTTACGAGGGAGGTTCTAAATTTTGGGAAATTCAACCCGGAGAAAAGAAATGTTGGGATGTAACCGCCAGGGATTTGGCCGACGATAATCAGATCATCACCCTTAGGGCTTTTGGCGATATTTTAACCGGTTCTACCACCTTCACGGGAACCAAAGCTACGTTGTCGCCCGCAACCAATGCCAATAAGAAAAAAGTGACAAGCACTTTTTGTTGGCAGCCCGATTGCGACGTTAATACCAAAGATACCTTTAGGGTAACTTTCGAGGCTTACGACGATGGATGTCCCTCTAAATTCATCAATGAAAATGCATTAATAAAGGTTAAACCTCCCGTTTTCAATGAAATTATTAGTGGCGTTCGCAATGTGTGTCAGAACGCCCAAAATATTTCGTATTTCGCCGACAAGCGAAATTATGGAAACACACTCAAATGGTCCGTTACCGGAGGAACCATTGTGGGTTCGGATACCTCCAATGCAATAAAGGTAAATTGGGGCAATGGAACCCTCGGGCGCGTATCGCTACAAATGACGTCCCCATTCGGCTGTGTTGGTCCGATTAAGGAAATTCCAGTAAACTTGATTCCAGCCCCCGATCGACCAGAAATAAATGCGACAGATACCGTTTGTGTTGGAAAGCGTTATAAATACTCACTCTTTCAAATGAATGGCAATCTCACGTACACTTGGGAATGGGAAAATGCCGAACTCCGCGATCTAGCCAACGACAAAAGGTATATCGATCTTGCATGGTTGTTTTTACCCAATGATACAGCACGTCTTATCGTGTATGCTACAAATGCCCAAGGCTGCCGAAGTATTGCTGATACCCTCTTTCCTGTACGCGCCGGAACGGGAATACCCATTCTCAGCGGTCCCAAAGCCGTATGTCCCAATAACGACAATATAGAATACCAAATCACCAATTTCGACGCCAAAACAACCTATACCTGGACCGCTTTGGGTGCCCGAAACGTAAAACCGGGTAGTAAAGGATTGGCCTTAGTTGACTGGGGAAATACGGGCTTAGGGTGGCTAAAGGTCGTAGCCCAGAACCGATTTGGATGTCGAGATTCGGTGACCTTAAATATTGTAAAAACCCATCAATTACCCGGACAAATGCCCCAAGGCGATACCGCCTTCTGCGAATTTACCCCGAATATTCCTTACAAAGTAAATGCCGTTAGTGGCGAAACCTATTCTTGGTCCATTTCTTGGGGAAGCTTGGTGAACGGACAAAACACACCCTCCATAACCGCCAATTGGGGCGCAAAAGGAAACGGATATGTGGGCGTGAAATCCACTGCCTACGATCCCGTAAATGATAAGGAATGCAGCAGTCAAGAATTCAGATTGCCGGTTACTTTATATCCCATTCCAACGGGTGACATTTTTATTCCCAATACAGAACCCGAACAATGCCAAGACAATACGCAATACCGCTTGCAAACCCAGTTACAAGGAGCCTTGCAAACGGGCGATTCATTAGAAATCCAAGTCGATAACGGGTTAGTTTACACAACCCTTCGCAATGCCAACGGAATAATCGAACAGATCGAAATTGGGAAAAATAAACCCGGCACGTTCAAAATTAGGGCCCGGATTATGTCGGCCTTTGGTTGTATTGGTCCGTGGGACGAAGTATCGATTACCATCAATCCAAAACCTGTCAATACCCTTATAATCGGCAACGATGTGATTTGTTTTCCCCCGAGAAACGAATACGAATACCAGGTGAACGGGGCTGCTGGCAGCACTTTTTTATGGAATTTAACGGGAGGGAGTTTTACCTTTAATCCGCAAAGCGGCAACTTGGCGAGGGTGGCCTGGGATACAGCAGCGGCCCTGCGTTTAATCGAAGTTCAAGAAATTTCAGACAAAGGATGTCCCGGTGATATCGTGCCTTTCGAAGTCGACTATGACAATCCCAATATCGAGGCCCGATTGGTGAGCGTTTCGCCGCCTCCAGGGGGAGATACCCGTATCATTTTCGACTATAAAGTAGGCAATTCGCCTGT
>CAMBBZ010000164.1 GCA_945863965.1 Chitinophaga pinensis
GTATCGGTGAGCTCCACGGTGATTTTATATACACCGCCATCGGGATCGATGTAGGTGTGACATACCGTTGTATCTTTAGGAAAGGTTGATTGATCCACATAACCGTCGTCGAAGGTAACTGTTCGTTTAGAAACCCCTTTGTCGTGCTGCAGTTTGATGCAAACCCTATTGTTATTAAAACACTGAATGGAATCTAGGATGGTAAATCGGGCATCGGGAGTCGGATTTACCTTTATAGAATCTAAGGCAACCACACAGGATGTATTGGGATAGTTGACCCTTAAAAGGGGCTTCATCCAACCTGATTTGAGATACACGTGATCCACCACCCTTTGGGTGAACGTAGAACTATCGCCAAAATCGTACGTATACGAAAGGGCCGAAGTTCGAACCGCGGCTGTGAACTTAATGGTATTATTTTGACAAATTTCCTTAGCACTAACCGTAGCACTCGGTTTGCCATAAACGGTGATGGTTTTAGAAATAGAATCTTTACATCCAAAGTTGGATTCCACCACTAGTTTAACCGTGTAATTCTGAACGGCTGTATAGTTAACGGTGGTTGATATTCCCGAAGCAGTACTGCTATTTCCTAAATTCCATGTATACCGTTTAATCCGGTCGTTGGTATCTTGGGTTCCGCTGCTGTTAAATACAGTGGGTAAATCTTGACAGGCGTTTTGGTAGGTAAAATCGGCTTGAGGCGTTTTAAATATTCTAATTTTTTGGGAAACCGAATCGCGACACGTGCTACCGCGTTTTATAATAAGAATAACCGTAAAATAGCCGGATTTTGCAAAGGTATGAGAGGGCGCGGCGGATGTATCAAAATTAGCGGTACCCGAGCTGATATCCCCAAAATTCCAATCGTATTGATTCCCGCTGACTTGCGAATTAGACGTAAATACAACATTTTCTCCGCTGCAACTCACGGTATCGTGGCTAAACTGAGCGGAGCATTGGGCATTCAAGCGCAATTTGTTTCCGCCGAGTAGCAGTAAGAGAAACAAAATGCGAGAATAAAGCGACATAAGGATTACGAAATTACATTTTATTAGTTCAAAAACAGTGCCAAAAAAAGGACTAACGTTATTTTAATTTCGTTTATTTTATTTTTAGAAACCGCTATTTCATGTGACTGCAGTAAACGAGCTAATTTATAACAAAAAAGGCCTTTGTTTTCACAAAGGCCTCATTATCAAGTATTAGATTACCTTAATCTTTTTTGGCAACTCCTGGAATCACATCCAATAGGGTAACCTCAAAAATAGATATGCCATAACGATTTTTAAAATCGCCTTGTGGATCTACCAAACGCGGGTGCAATTCATTTGAAATGTACAAATTGAACTTTCCTTTCGCAGATGCTTTCTGAAAGGCTTCCTCTAAGGGAGCTAAACGCAATCCGGCTAATTCGCCACGGAAGGGTTGTTCGTTGCTCATGTTATCGATCAAGATATTACCTGCTGCGTCTTTCATTAAGAAACGACACACGATGGTATCGAAAGGTTGTGGAGTCTTACCCGCACCGGCTTCTACTTCTTCGTAGTAGGCATTACTCGGTAACGCACTTACTCCTTTTTTCTTTGCAATTTCTGCCAATTTGGCCTTAGTTCCAGCTTGAATCTCTTTCATTTTTCCCGCTTGAACCGATGCGATGTAATCGGGTTGAATGCGAGCCATCTGATCTTCGGTCAAGGCAAAATTAGAATCAAGAGCCATTCCATCACGCAAGCCTTTTACAAAGCCACTGATAGAAATTTTGTCGAGACCTTTGGCTTTCAAGCTCTGACCGATGTTAACACCAATGGCATAACTGAATGAATCTTCTTGGGTTTTGGGCAATTCGCCCGTTGGCTCGGATTCTCCACAAGAACCCAGAGCGAAGGCGATCAAAGCGCCTGATAGTATAGCGTATTTCATGGTTGTTTAAGCGTAAAGTTCCTTACGGCGTTCTTGAATATCAGCCGAATCGGCATATTCTTCGTATTTCATGTGTTTGTCAACGATACCCTTGGGTGTGATTTCAATAATGCGATTGGCAATACTGTTCATCACTTCTTGGTCGTGAGAATGGAACAAAATTATGCCCGCAAATTCCTTCATACCGTTGTTGAGCGCTTGAATACTTTCCAAATCTAAATGGTTGGTAGGTTCGTCAAATATCCCAACGTTGGGAGATTCTAGCATCATTTTAGACAGCATACAACGTACTTTTTCTCCTCCGCTAAGAACGGTACACATTTTTTGTGTTTCTTCCCCGGAAAATAACATACGTCCTAAAAATCCGCGGATGTACGTTTCGTCTTTTTCGGCAGAATATTGACGCAGCCAATCGACTAAGTTAATCTTCTCGGTAAAGTAATGGGCATTTTCATTGGGTAAAAACCCTTTGGTTACGGTTACCCCCCAATTGATTTCTCCTTGGGAATTATTTTCCTCACCACATAGCGTTTTGAATAACGTATTCAATGCTAAGGTATTTCTAGAAACAAACGCGATTTTATCGCCCTTGTTCACAGTAAAGTTAATGTCTTTATATAAGTAGGTACCGTCGCTGTTTTTGTAAGCCAAATTTTCTACGGTCAATACTTGATCACCCACTTCTCTACTTTGACGGAAGAAAATGCCGGGATATTTGCGCGTACTGGGTTGAATTTCTTCAATATCCAATTTATCGAGCATCTTTTTGCGCGCCGTTGCCTGTCTGCTTTTGGCCACGTTGGCACTAAAACGCGCAATAAAGTCTTGCAATTCCTTCTTTTTGTCCTCGGCCTTTTTATTTTGATCGGAACGTTGGCGCAACGCCAATTGGGAACTTTCATACCAGAAGGTATAATTGCCCGAATAAATATTGATTTTGCTGTAATCGATATCGCAAACGTGTGTGCATACGTTATCTAGAAAATGTCGATCGTGCGACACCACCAAAACGGTATTTTCAAATTGCGCTAAGAAATCCTCAAGCCAACGGATGGTTTCTACGTCCAAGTCGTTGGTAGGTTCATCCATTAACAACACGTCGGGATTTCCAAAAAGGGCTTGGGCAATAAGCACACGAACCTTTTGGTTACCGTTCAATTCTTTGAGCAGTTTTTGATGCTGGTCTTCTTCAAGGCCTAAGCTGCTGAGCAAACTAGCGGCATCGCTTTCGGCGTTCCAACCATCCATTTCGGCAAAGTCTGCCTCAAGTTCAGAGGCCCGCATGCCATCATCTTCGGTGAAATCTTCTTTAGCATATAGGATTTCCTTTTCTTGCATGATAGACCACAGCAGGGAATGCCCGCGAAGAACGGTTTGTAAAACGGGAAATTCGTCGAACGCAAAGTGATTCTGATTTAAAACCGCCATACGCTTACCGGGATCCATATCCACAGAACCCGAATTGGGTTCCATTTCCCCCGATAAAATTTTAAGGAAGGTAGATTTACCGGCGCCGTTGGCTCCGATTATGCCGTAGCAATTGCCACGGGTAAACTTAAGATTTACATCTTCGAACAATACGCGCTTACCGAAGCGCAAAGAAACATTAGCAACCGTTAACATAAATGAATGCAAAGGTACGAATTAATCGGTGGTGTATTCTGCAAATTTGTATATTTACCCCATGAAACGCGTGTCCTTGTTTGTGCTAATTTTAGCCACCGTCCTTAACGGCTTTGCCCAGCAAAAAATAGAGAAAGG
>CAMBBZ010000165.1 GCA_945863965.1 Chitinophaga pinensis
AATAAGTATAGAAGCCGCAGCAATGAGTGCCGCAAATACGATCCCTTTTGAATTTTCTTTCCAGTTAATGGATTCCCACATACTAACTCCCTTTAGGAATTACAAAGATGCATGCAATTTGGGGATTTAAACGTGCCAAAAGTTACGCGCATCTACTCAGTTAAAAGACCAACAAGAATGCGATATAAAAAAGTGTCGATGCACAATTACATTCCAAAGACGCCCAACAAATTATCCGATATATTTCAAATCGGATTGACCAATACCATTTCAGAGGTATTTTGTAATTTCGGCAGAATATCGGCTTGAATGGCTTTGAAAATAGTATCTAGAACCGCTTTCTTCACAAAATGCTTGTGGTAAACCAAACCCACTGATCGCACCGGAATCGGCGCTTCGAACCGATACAAACGCTCCCCGTCAGACAACGGCATGTCAATGACCGATAATTCCGGCAATAGGGTCATCCCCTTGTTTTGACGCACAAAACGGATCAAACTATCAATAGAACCGGCTCGGAAATGAAAATTATTACGGTCTTTCTTGGTGTCAATATTGCAAATTTGGATGACTTGGTGACTCATACAATGCCCTTCTTCCATGAGCCAAAACCGCTGTGGATCGATGTCTGAGGCGTTCACCGATTTCCCACGAGACACCCCCGTACAATCGTACAAAACAAATCCTTCGTGATAGATTGGCAGTTCCCGCAAATCGGGATCGTTGATAGGCAGCGCCAATAATCCCAAATCCATTTCGCGATTTTTAAGGGCATTCACGATGTTTTGGGTGGTCATTTCGCTGATGCTGGCATTTAACAATGGAAAATTGCGCGTGAATTTGTTAAAAAAACCAGGTAAAACGTAGGGCGCCACCGTCGGAATCACCCCAAAATGGATATTCCCCCTGATTTCCCCCTTGAGTGAAAAAACCATTTCCTTGAGCACACTCACTTCCTGCGAAATGATACGCATCTGTTTGATCATTTCAAATCCCTCCTTGGTAACGGTTACGGGCTTGGTGCTGCGATCAAAAAACAGAATTCCCAGCTCGTCTTCCAAACGGGCAATCATAGTGCTTAAGGTCGACTGACCGATGTTACATTTATCGGCCGCTTCACTGAAATTACCGGTATCCTTAACGGCGATAACATATTCTAATTGCTGTAAATTCATCTCGGGGGAAATTAAATCACGAATATAACATCTACAATATAAATATTACTATCGACAAAATCGTTTTTATAGATTATTTATTGGAGCGAACTTTGACAAAGCAAAATTTCAAAACTAAAAAATTAAAAGACCAATATGAAACACGTATTATTAGCATTGAGTTTGGGTGTGGCAACAGCCACATTCGGACAATCGGAAGTAGCCAGCGCGGGCAAATGTCCGATGGGTTACGACCAACAAGGTGGACATGCATCGAAGGAAGCGGCCCATGCCGCAGCTGGTGTGCAGGCGGGCCATACTACCCACGCCCATGCCCACCAAGCCAAAGGCGGCGATCCGGTTAATATCGGAGGTCGCGGCAGAACCAACCGCGATTGGTGGCCGAACAGTTTAAATCTGACCGTTTTACGTCAGAATTCAGAGCTTTCTAATCCATTAGGTTCTAATTTCGACTACCGCCAAGCGTTCAGCACCCTTAACTATACCGAGCTGAAAGCCGATATCGCTAAGGTGTTAACCGAATCTCAAGATTGGTGGCCTGCCGACTATGGCAACTACGGTCCTTTGTTCATACGTATGGCCTGGCACAGTGCGGGTACCTACAGAACGGGCGACGGTCGTGGAGGTTCTCGCGAAGGACAGCAACGTTTTGCACCCATCAACAGCTGGCCCGACAATGGCAATTTGGATAAATCACGCCGGTTGTTATGGCCGATTAAACAGAAATACGGCAATAAAATATCTTGGGCAGATTTAATGGTATTGGCCGGAAATGTGGCTTTAGAAACCATGGGCTTCCCAACGGTAGGATTTAGCGCAGGTAGAACCGACGTTTGGGAACCCGCAAGTAATGTGTATTGGGGTCCTGAATCTAAGTTTTTAGATGACAAGCGTTACAGCGGCGATCGCAACTTGGAAAATCCATTGGCTGCGGTTCAAATGGGATTGATTTATGTAAATCCAGAAGGCCCTAATGGCGTTCCTGATCCTATAGCGGCGGCGAAAGACATCCGCGAAACGTTTGGTCGCATGGGTATGAACGATGAAGAAACGGTGGCTTTAATAGCCGGCGGTCATACCTTCGGGAAAACCCATGGTGCCGGACCTGCCAGTCATGTAGGTCCTGAACCCGAAGCCGCGTCTATCGAAGAACAAGGTTTTGGATGGACTTCTACGTATAAGAGCGGTAAAGGCGCCGATGCGATTACGTCTGGACTAGAAGTAATTTGGACCAGCACC
Source organism: Chitinophaga pinensis (assembly GCA_945863965.1). Classification (GTDB taxonomy): domain Bacteria; phylum Bacteroidota; class Bacteroidia; order NS11-12g; family UBA955; genus VMCP01. The sequence continues at coordinate 2,415 of CAMBBZ010000165.1, forward strand.
CCTACCAAATGGGGATACGGATATTTTAAAGCGTTGTTTGGCGAAGAATGGGAATTAACAAAGAGTCCAGCCGGTGCCCACCAATGGGTAGCTAAGGATCCAAAAGTTATGGCCCCTGATGCTTTTGACCCCAATAAGAAGCACAAACCAACTATGTTAACCACCGATATATCAATGCGTGTTGATCCCGCATATGAAAAAATATCACGTCGGTTCATGGAAAACCCTGAAGAATATACCAAAGCATTTGGTCGCGCGTGGTTCAAATTAACCCACCGCGATATGGGTCCACCAAGCACCTATTTAGGTCCTGAAGTTCCCAAAGAAGTATATGTATGGCAAGATCCTGTTCCCGCATTGAACCATGCGGTAATCGATGCAAAAGATATCAAAGGATTAAAGTTGGAGATCGAGAAATCAGGTTTGAGCACCCAAGAATTGGTGAGCGTAGCTTGGGCAAGTGCCTCTACGTATCGCGGATCTGACCGCAGAGGTGGCGCCAACGGAGCACGTATTCGTTTGGAGCCTCAGCGCAGTTGGGAAGTGAACAATCCCAAGCAATTGGAAAAAGTTTTAGCAGTTTACACCAAAATCCAAGCCGATTTCAACAAAAAAGGCGGCAAAAAGCAGGTTTCTATGGCCGATTTGATCGTTTTAGGCGGAAATGTTGGCGTAGAAGCGGCGGCAAAGAAAGCTGGGTATGCGGTTGAAGTGCCATTTACTGCAGGTAGAATGGATGCCAAGCAAGAGCAAACCGATGTAGAATCGTTCCAATTATTGGCGCCTATGGCCGACGGATTCCGCAATTATCAGAAGACACGTTATACCTTATCTACCGAAGAATTGTTGGTAGATAAAGCCCAGATGTTGACCTTAACGGCTCCTGAAATGACGGTTTTAGTGGGCGGAATGCGTGCGATCGGAACCAATTATAACGGTTCAAAAGTGGGTGTATTCACTTCGAATATCGGTGCCTTAACGAACGATTATTTCGTGAACCTTTTGGATATGAGCACGCAGTGGAAATCAACGACCGATTACCGCGACGAGTTTGTAGGTACCGACCGTAAAACCGGCGATGTAAGATGGGCGGCTACCCGTGCCGACTTAATCTTCGGATCGAACTCAGAATTACGCGCAATTGCGGAGGTTTATGCCCAAAGCGATGCCAAAGAGAAAATGGTAAAAGACTTTGTGGCCGCATGGAGCAAAGTGATGGAATTGGATCGTTTCGACGTAAAATTCGCAAAAAAATAAGA
>CAMBBZ010000166.1 GCA_945863965.1 Chitinophaga pinensis
TATTTCGTGGCCGTTAAACGCATTTTACGGCGTGTTGGCTTAGTTTCTTTTTCCACGTCGAAAGCAGCAATACCGCTGATTTCTTGATCCACTAATATACGTCCGCAATGTTCGCAATCGGTGATCTTGATGTGGGCACGAATATCGCTATGACGTTGGGGAGGTACTTTTGAGAAGCAACCGCCACAGGCACTACGAACGATGGCCGCTACCGCTACCCCATTCTTCATGTTCTCACGAATGCGGTGGTAGGCTCGGTTGTAACGCTCGTCTAAACGCTTAGCCGCGCTTTCACGCTCTTTGTTCAACTTGGCAATTTCCTCTTCGTTTTCTTTTTCGATTTCAGCCAATTCATTCTGCTTGAATTCGATATCGGCACGACGAGAATCTAAGGCACGCTGGGTTGAATCTAATACTTCAATTTTCTGTTCAAGCTGACGTTGAAAATCTTTAATTTTCTTTTCTGCTGACAGAATTTCAAGCCCGGCAATTTCTTTCTCCTTATCGATAGCCTCATACTCACGGCTATTCTTGATATTGTTCATCTGGAGATCGTACTTCGCAATCGCAGATTGGAATTCTTTAATGGAGTTTTTCTTTGCCGCTATTTGTGCATTATATTCGGCTATTTCACCATTAATATATTTCAAACGGGTTTCAAGACCGGCGATATCGTCCTCTAAATCGGATACCTCCATGGGTAGTTCACCTAAAACGGCGCGCACTTCATCTAACTTATTGTCGATTTGCTGCAGCTTCCAAAGGTCTTGTAATTTTTTTTCAACGGTTACGTCCATATGGTTTATTTGTATTGTACTGGGTTGGTATTGGTTTGTGCAAAAATGGTTGCAAAATTAGGCATTTTTTTCGACAATAGTTGATGGAAGATTTCGATAGTGTACTTTTCGGACTCATAATGACCAATATCGCATAGTAATAATTGGCCTTCGGCATCAAAAAACTCATGATACTTGATATCAGACGTAACGTAAGCGTCGGCATTGGCGCGGGCTTTTTTAATCAAAAAGGACCCGGCCCCACCACATACTGCCACCGTTTTAATCAGTGACTTATCGGTTTTTGTGAATTTCACAAAAACCAATTCCATTTTGTTTTTCAATAATTGCAAAAACGCATCTGGAGTAAGTCCTATCGCTAAATCTCCCACTAGTCCTGATCCCACCGATTGATGTTTGTTTTCTAATCGTAACAATTCATAGGCAACCTCTTCATAGGGATGCGCATTTTTCATCGCTTTTATGGCTCCCTCTTTATGCACATCGCTTACCAATACCTCAAACCGAAGTTCTTGTCCGGTAAACCGCTCCCCCACTGCACCCGTATGGGGATTGGCGCCGGCTAGTGGCCTAAAGCTCCCTTCCCCGGCTGTTACAAAGCCGCACTCGTCGTAATTGCCAATATGACCCGCTCCCGCTTGAAAAAGTGCGTTCCTCACATTATCTAAATGTTCATCCGTTACGTAAACCGATAACCGATATAAAATGCCAGGCTTGGGATCTAAAATTCGTCCGTTTTGAAGTCCTAATTTCTCGGCAATTTTCGCATTTACCCCCTGCTGCAACACGTTATCCAAATTGGTATGTATGGCATAAATTGCAATACCATATTCAATGGCTGATATAACAGTGCGCTCTACATAATTGGCTCCATTCAAACGTTTCAATCCCGAAAAAATAATTGGGTGATGGGCAATAATGATATCACACCCATGAGCCTTCGCTTCTTCCACTATTTCGGGCGTGCAATCCAAGCACAGAAGCGCTTTGTGCACATAAGAATCGGGCTGACCCACGAGTAAACCGCTGTTATCATAGGATTCTTGCCACGCTGTTGGCGCTATTTCCTCAAAAATGGCCATCAATTCTCGAATTTGTACCCGCATTGATTCAAATTTCAGTTAAATCTATGACATTTGCGGCACATGCTCAAAAAAGCAGTTCTAAAAAGAGGGAAAGACGAAGCCATAGCGCGCCGACATCCTTGGATTTTTTCGGGGGCCATCGATACCATCGAACCTTGCAATTCAGGTGAAATCATTGAAATCGTGAACCACCAAGGCGATTTTTGCGGCATCGGCTATAGCGGAACGGGTAGTATTGCCCTACGCATTTTAAGTTTCGAACCTTGCGAAATCGATGTGGCATTTTGGGCCTCTTGTTTTGAGAAAAGTTGGCAGGTGCGCCGCGATTTAAATCTCGGCCTCGACACCGACACCAATGCATATCGGTTAATTCACGGAGAAGGAGATGGTTTACCCGGTTTAATCATCGATATCTATGGTAAAACAGCGGTAGTCCAAGCCCATACCGATGGTATTTTCGAACAATTGGAATCCATTGCGCTGGCCTTACGTCAGGTTCTGGGAGCTTCCCTCGAGCGTATCTACTCGAAAAGTCGGTCCGCGATGCACGACAATGAAATTGAAGATCGGTATTTATGGGGAAGCCCGGGCACGGAAATCGCTACGGAATACGGCATGCAATTTCGGATTAACTGGGAGGAAGGCCAAAAAACAGGCTTCTTTTTAGACCAACGTGAAAATCGCAACCTCGTGCGTCATTACGCCAAAAACAAAACGGTTTTAAACACATTTTCGTATTCGGGTGGTTTTTCAGTATCCGCACTTACTGGAGGCGCTAGTCATGTAATATCGGTAGATGTTTCTCAGCACGCCATCGATTTGGCTAATGATAATATCGCTTTAAACGGCTTTGAAAGCCGGCATGAAGGACTTTGTGCCGATGTTTTAAAGCACCTTACTGAGGCAACTGAACAATATGACATCGTTATTCTAGATCCGCCTGCATTTGCCAAAAGCATCAAGAAAAAACACGCCGCAACTATGGGATACAAGCGATTGAATCAACTGGGATTGAATCGAGTGAAACCGGGAGGATTGTTGTTTACGTTCAGTTGTTCGCAGGTAGTGGATACTGAATTATTCGAGCATACAATTCGCGCAGCGGCTATTGAAAGCGGTCGCACCGCCCGAATTCTGCACCGACTTTCTCAAGGACCAGACCATCCCGTTAATATTTTTCACCCCGAAGGACATTACCTAAAAGGGCTGGTACTGAGGGTTGATTAAACGATTTTCGCACCTAGAATAATAATTTTTTCTAGGTAGGCCAGGTGTTATTTATACTTTGATCAAGTATTATTTCTACATAGATTCGTTATTAATTATAACTAGTTTGGGTAATATTTATCATCAAATTAGGTATTATTTCTACGTAGATCAGGTATTACTTCTAAATAGTTCAGGTATTATTTCTAAGTAGATTGGGGTTTGTTTCTAAACAAACGATAAAATAAAAACGCAATCGTTACCCTATTTCCCCAAGACAAAATAAAGTCTTGATTATCGGGCAATTAGGGGCTATTCCTGAGCAAACGATAAAATAAAAACGCGATCGTTATCCTATTTCCCCAAGACAAAATAAAGTCTTGGTTATCGATAGATTGGGGTTTATTTCTGGGCAAAGCGATAAAAAAGCCAGGCAATCGGAACAAATACCATACTCGGCATCCAAACCGCAATAAACGGCGGCATTACATTTTTAACCCCCAATGAGTTGAAATATTGACTGAAGAACAAGAAAAAGAGTATGACAAATATGCCCACAGCCAAGGAAACACCCAC
>CAMBBZ010000167.1 GCA_945863965.1 Chitinophaga pinensis
GAATCTAAAAATTGGCTATGACAAATTTGTTAACGACTCGATAGCGTTGAACGTTAAAGTGACAGAAAATGGAGATTACCAATACTAATGCGAGAAGAAACCTGTGCATATTTGCAAATTGGCAATAGAAGAGATTTCGTTTACGTTTGTCAGTTTTGTGGTAGCCCAAAGTTCAGTTCTCCGAGGTAACTTTGATATTGAGAAGCCCACCTTCACCAAGATCCAAAAAACGATATACCTAATCCTAAAAATCCCACAACAATGAAATACACTATGAAAAACATCAATTTTTTTTTAATCGTGGTTGCCTTGACATCTACGACCAACACTTTTGGACAGACCAAAGTTGACTGCGAAGAGAAACCCTATATCGAAGTGACGGGTTCGGCCGATCACGAAGTTATTCCTGATGAAATTTACATCAACATCGTTATTCGTGAAAAGTATGTAAATAAAGAAAAGGTGACCATTGAAAGTCAAGAAGAAAAACTAAAAACCTTTCTCAAAGTCATCGGTATTGACATTAAAAATCTATATCTCTCCGATGTAAATGCCGACTATGTGAAGGTGAAATGGCGCACAAAGGACGTTTTAACCAAGAAGGACTATACGTTGAAAGTTGCTACGGCAGCGACCGTTGGCCAGGTGTTTCAGCAACTCGACCAACTGGAAATTACAGACGCTTTTATTGCTAAAGTAAATCACTCGAAACTCGACAGTTTAAAAAAGGAAGTGAAAGTATTAGCAATCAAAGCAGCTAAAATCAAAGCGGACTATTTATTGATGGCCATTGGGGAACAGGTAGGAAAGCCTTTGATTGTTCAAGAACGCGAAACCGAAATCACACCATTATCAGGGGTTAATATTGCAGGTGCACGTTCACAATCCCTTTATTATAGCACACCAGTTGTCGAAAGCGACTACAAAGACAATGAAGAAGAATTACAGTTTACTAAGATAAAAATCGAATCCTTTATTTATGTGAAATTTGCAATCAAGTAATGGCGGATATAAAAGTTTCCGGCTAATCGAACATTAAAAATTGACAGTTCAGTGGTTTGGTGAAAATTTGTGGATCTAAATTAAGTTTCTACTTTTATCCGATTAAACAGTCTTTCGCAAATCTTTCAACCGCAATTGCAACTTCACCTGACCGTTGAAATCGTTTTCCTCGATGCAATAACATGCATCGAAGATCTCACCATTTGAAACTACAGGAAGGTGTTCGGCCAGACCGAATCCGATTCCATCGAAATAATGACGGTTGTTTTGCGAAACTTGCAATTTTAAATGGCGGTCTTTGAGCACCCGCGGACTGTTGTTGGACCGCAGTTCTGTAGAATGGAAAATAGGTAAGGGGTTGCCTGGACCAAAGGGCGACATCTGATTGATCAAGTCTAAAAACTTGGGCGTAAGGGTTTGTAGGGAAATGTCTAAATCGTATTCTACTTCTGGTAATAAGGAAGCCTCTTGAATGTCGCGCACAACCACTGATTCGAACTGCTCACTAAAGGCATCAAAGTTTTCTGCTTTGATACTCAATCCGGCCGCATATTTATGTCCGCCAAACTGATCTACCCATTGCGAACATTCGGTAATGGCCTCATGAATATCAAAATTCTTAACACTTCTCGCGGAACCAGTTAACATACCATCGTTTTGTGAAAATACAATCGTTGGTTTGTAAAACTGTTCTACCATGCGACTGGCCACAATTCCAATAACGCCTTTATGCCAAGCTTCACCACGGATTACGATGCTTTTACGTTCGGCCATTCCGGGTGTACCGACTACCATGTCAACGGCATTTTTAGTAATGTCGTTATCGAGTTCTTTGCGTTCGGTATTGCGCTCGTTTAAAACACGTGTGAGTTGTCGCGCTGTTGTATATTCTTTCTCAATTAGTACCCTTACGGCAGCGGTGGCATCAGAAATGCGACCTGCGGCATTGATTTTAGGACCTATACCAAAAATAATATCTTGGATACTATATGTTTTCTTTTTAGGACCTACTTCGATCAAGGCTTGCAATCCGATTGAGGGATTTTCGTTCAATTTCTTCAATCCAAAGTAAGCCAATACCCGGTTTTCACCTTGCATATCAACCATGTCGGAGGCAATACTTACTGCGACTAAATCAATATACTCAAGAATTTTCTCTTCGGAGAAGCCTTCTTTCTTGGAGTAGGCTTGTACGATTTTGAATCCGATACCGGCGCCACTTAATTCCTTATACGGATACGTGCAATCGCGTCGTTTGGGATTCAAAATGGCATGGGCTTTGGGAAGCGTATCTCCAGGAAGATGGTGATCGCCGATAATAAAATCGATGCCCAAACTGTTGGCGTAATCGATTAAATCGTTGGAACGTATGCCGCAATCTAAGGCAATGATTAAGCCAATATTGTTTTCCTTGGCATAGTCAATCCCCATTTTACTAATTCCGTATCCTTCTTTGTAACGATCGGGGATATAGTATTCGATATGCGAATTTAAGGTTACGAAATAGGAGTATACAATACTTACAGCCGTTGTACCGTCAACGTCGTAATCGCCATAGACCATCATTTTTTCGCCGTGATAAACCGCTTTCTTAATGCGTGTGTAGGCCACATCCATGTCCTTTAGTAAAAAAGGATCGTGCAAATCGCTTAACTGCGGGCGAAAAAAGCTCTTGGCTTTGTCGAAGGTATCAACCCCCCGTTGTATTAAAATAGTGGCAATGGCTTCGGAAACGTTAATCTCTGCGGAAAGCTTGGCTACTATTTCGGAGTTCGGTAGGGGCTTTGCTTTCCAGATGATTTCCATAGAATCGCAAAATTCGTTCTTTTTTAACGCAATGCGAAATACAATGCTCACATTTTTTTAATATATTTGTTACAATGCGTAAATTATTTATCGTTTTGAGTTTCACTTTTGCATTTTCTGCAATTAATGCTCAAATAAAAATTGAAAGCAAACACATGCCCAAAGCCAATGACACGGCTCGTTTATCTATTGCAAGTCCGACAGGCTTACCCACAGGATGGCAAAAAACCGGCAGTGCTCAAAATTGGGACTTTTCGAAAATCCGCAATACGGGAACTCAACTTCGTGATTATAAGTCCTCTTCTCGCACGCCTTATGCCTTTTACTTTTTTAATCAAATAGGAGAAAAAGTTATTGATACCCTTGGGGCTGGTCCTCTTTTGTTTACCAATATTTTTAGTTTTTATACCAAGTCCAATACGGTTTTCAAAGCCGAAGGTCTTGGATATTCCGCTACAGGCATTCCATTGGCTTCAAAATACACCGATGATGATGAAATTTATCAATTTCCCTTAGAGTATAACGACAGCGATGTGAGTACGTTCCGATTTAAATTTGAGATCCCTGGGCAGCAGTTTTTTACTTACGTCCAGCAAGGCAAACGCACCAATGTCGTAGATGCATATGGAAGCGTTACCACTCCGTTTAAAACCTATAACAATGTATTGCGTGTAAAAACCATTATGGATCAAACCGATAGTTTGGTAACATCTTTTGTGAAGACCCCAATACCCCGACCTCAAGTTATTTACAAATGGTTATCGGCTCAAGAAATTGTACCTGTTTTAGAAATTAGAGGTACCCGATTGCCCAATGGCACCTTTACGGTAACCGAAGTGTA
>CAMBBZ010000168.1 GCA_945863965.1 Chitinophaga pinensis
TGGCAGCGAACGTTCATGTGGGACGGTGCCATTCACAACATAGAAGTTCAATCATTAGCCCCAATATCGCATCCCAAGGAAATGGGAAGTTCTATTCAAGAAGTTTTGGGGAAGTTAAAGGCGAGTGCTAAATACCGCTCTTTATTTTACCAAGCGTATGGAGACAGTTTTCCCACAGGAGAAAAAACACTCAAGGCCATATCTCAGTTTATGCTCACGTTGGTGAGTGCAAATTCAAAATACGATAAAGTAAAGCGTGGAGAATTGGAATTTTCTGAATTCGAACGGAAAGGATACGCCTTGTTTCAAAAGCATTGCAATACGTGTCATACGGAACCGCTTTTTACCAATTTAAAATTTGTGAATAATGGCTTAAAGCCCGATTCAAGGTTGAAGGATTGGGGAAGAATGGGAATTTCCCAAAAATCAAGCGATTCTCTGAAGTTTAAAGTGCCCACTTTGCGCAATATTGAATTCAGTTACCCGTATATGCACGACGGCAGATTTATGAAGCTTTCGGATGTGTTAACGCATTATTCTATGGGGATACATCATTCTGGAACGTTGGCTCCTGAATTGCAATCGGGGATCCCAATTAACGACAATGACAAAGTTGATTTAATCCATTTTTTACTTGCGCTGTCGGATAAAGAATTTGTTTTTAATCCCCAATTTAGATTCCCCAAATAAATTTGCATCAAAACGAACGATTTCCCATAAAAAGTCGTCTCAGTAAGTGAAAGGTCGAAATACACACAATGAAAAAAATATATGTTAGCCTAACGCTGATTTTAGCCAGCGCTTTTGCAAATGCACAAACCAATCCAGCCATTACCAAATGGCTTCAAAACACCAGTATTACCGCACGGCATTACGTTTCGGGCAATTCAACTCCGATAAACGATAAGGACTTGGTAAACTGTCAAAAAGTTGAGTATAATGGCACGCATGTTTTTGTGAGTACTTCAGGTTTGCCTAGCTACGTTACGGGTCCATTTTTGGATGGAAACCCTTCTTTGGCAACCAATCAAAATGCGATTTTTAAAATCACGTTAAATCCTGTGGAAAATACAGGAACGGCTTCATCAACGACACCGGGTAACATAGGGATTTTCATCAATGGTGTTGCCTTATTTGATTTCAGAGATGGGGTTGCATGGAACAACAGTACCAATGCCCTTTGTGGAGGTCCAGGAAATCCACCTTGTCCAGGGGGAATGGGCGCCAAACAAAATTGGAACCGCGATGCAATTTTGGCAGAACGGGCGGGCTTTGATTGCGCCAAGGCGCATCCGGCAATGGGGAATTACCACCACCACCAGAATCCAAGTGCGTTTGATATGGATTTGAATGTGGTGTCAACCATTTGTAATTTGTACGATGCAGATGGACTTTATGCCATTGATAGTACCGTGCATTCGCCTCTAATCGGTTTTGCAGCGGATGGATTTCCTATATACGGTGCCTATGGGTACCGAAATGTCGATGGAACGGGTCCAATCGTGCGAATGCAGTCGAGCTACTCCCTCAATTCAGGCACTACGCGGGCATTGGGTCCTAATGTAAGTGCGACGTATCCATTGGGATATTTCAGGGAAGATTATCAATACACGGCCAATTCCTCGGCGAATCCTGATTATTTAGATGAACATAATGGTCGTTTTTGTATAACCCCAGAATACCCTAATGGTATCTATTGCTATTTTGCTACGGTGAATGAAAAATGGAATTCTACCTATCCGTATGTGGTAGGTCCTACTTTTTATGGAATCATTGCCCCTATGAAAGTAACCACGGTGCCCGCAGGGACGTCTGTTTACACGCCTAGTGCGTCTAGTACAACCAAATTGAACGATGCCCAAATAAAGATTTTCTCGAATCCTATTAGCGAAGTTTTAGTTATACAACTCGTGGATATTAACACGGAAAACTTGAATGTTGAATTGTTTGATTTGAATGGAAAACAAATTGCTAAAACGCAGCTTTTACAAGGGAGTACCCTTGCGTATTTTGATACGAAATTAATCTATAGTGGCACGTATGTGGTGCGAATTTCAAATAATGTAAGCGCCGCAAGCAGGCAGGTAAGCATTGTAAAGTAAACAAGGGTTGGAGCCTTGATCGATTTTATAATTGTATCAAGGCTCCAATCTTTTCTTAGAATGCAAGTTGTTGCTAGTCGAAATGTATTAGTAATAACCTTTTTTAGACATTTCTAATCGCCTAACGGTTTTTAACGTTACTGGAACACCATTGATGGTTTTTTGTGTATATACCGGGTTTTGTAGTAAATCACACCAAGAAAGATCTTCCGTTTCGGATTCCCAATACAGTTTTATTTTATATAGGTGGGCTTTTGTTAAATCCAGCGCATCAAAAAATACATATAAATGCTTATCACCTGACCCGTAATTGTAGTCATAATTATACTTATAGGTTTCTTCGGTCGTGATGCTATCAATGGTTTTGGTACTTAGTATTGTTGAACTCCCGACGTTCCACTTATATTCGTTTTGGTTGGGAATTGAGTCGGGGTCCGTATATTCCAAATAAGAAGTGTCGAACAAGGAGCCATTTGTAGCACTGTCTTGAGTTTGCACATATATGTTATGAATGGTCCATTCTCCGTTGATCGTTAATTCAACTCTATTAGAGGGTTCACAACTTGCAAATCCTAAGAGTACAATTGAAATGAGCGCTAATGAATTCGTTTTCATGTTTTTTATTTGAAACAAATATCGCGAGTTAAAAACAAGTAAGTGCAAAAAAAAATCTCTGATTTTTATCCCATTGGCAAGCTCAGGGCATCACCTTCCAAGCGATGAATTACGCCATACAATTGCCCCAAGGTTTTGCGCATGGCGACGAATGCTTGTATGATTTGGATGCTAACATTTATTGCGGTATCACTGGTTAAAACAGCAGACAACATAGAAACGCCTTGCTCGGTAAATACATAGGGTAAATTTCTCCTTCCACCATGATTAATTTTTGAGGTCGCAATCTGCGACTTCAAATCATCCCATTCCCTTTGGTTTAATTGAAACATAAAACTATCGGGGAAGCGCTTTTCGTTGCGTTTTACTTGCCCATTTAAACGCTTGGTTTCCACTTGGTACATTACTGCCAAATCACTGTTTAGCATTATCTGTAAGCCTCGTATAGTGTAAATTTTATTTTCTATTTGGCTATTGGTTATTTCCATAACACATATTGGAACCTTAAAAACTGTTTCAGTTTGTAATATTAAACCTATCACATGTGGATTGCGATTTTGTTAGTTAAACTTCCCCATAAAAGAATTGCATTTTTTGCAAAGGTTTGATAGCAGAAATAGGGTTGATAATTTCCCAATATATGAATAGGCGAGATGATTAATTTTCATGCGGAGTATAAGTTTTCTGTAACCACATATCCAGCAACAGCTGATGCAGAAGAATAAATAATAACGGTGGTCAGTCCTGGTAATTTTATCGCTAGCAATAAAGGCTTAGCGGAAATTGCTTTGTTAACGACAACACCTGAAACGGTCTCAAATAATGCAGTATGTGTGTGATTTTGCATGAAGTCTTGTATCAATTAGGATACAAACTTCTAAA
>CAMBBZ010000169.1 GCA_945863965.1 Chitinophaga pinensis
ACGGCGTATCCAGCACCTAGTGATTTGTCGCCTAATATGATTCCTTTGGCACTAGAGGGTGGGTTTTTTCTGGATCGTTCAGGTTTCGTGGGCTCTGGCACTCGATTTTTAGACTTGCATTTTGAAGATTATCTAGACATCCCTAACGATAGCCTTACCTCGCTTTGGTTTAATGCACATTTAATACCATCTGATGCCATGCAATTTGAATGGTTGGTGTGTGCGTGCAATAAAGGGGAGGAAGCCGCTAATGTGCATCTTATCAATACCATGATCAGAAAAGGGATAGATGCATTCCGCGATCCGGCCAACCGCACCCAAATTCATCCGCGTTTCGGGTCGGACTTCCCCAAAGAATAGGATTCGATTTTTATTGAAAGTGTATTTGGATATCTTGGTCAATATCGGGATGCAGGCTTTTGGACACCGGACAAGTATGCGCAATGCGAAGCAATCCCTCGCGTTCGCGATCATTGGCATCGTTGGAAAGCGTGATGTTGATTTCTCCAATTATTTTAATAATACGCCTTGGGTTACTGCCCATGACTTTTTGCGTACGCGCACTGATATACGGAATTTCAAAATCTTTTAGCTGCGCGTAGATGCCCATAGTCGTAATAATACACGTTGTCAAACTCAATGCACACAAATCAGTTGGAGAAAAAGCAGACCCTTTACCTTGATTGTCAATGGGGGCGTCGGTGAAAATTTCCGTACCGCTGGTTTCGTGAATATTGGAACACCTGAGTTCGCCCAAATAAGTAGTGGTAAATGAAGCCATATTTTTGTTGCTCAAAACTACGCAATATTCAATTACAATCGCTACCTTTGCTCTGCAAATAACCAAACTACTTAATCTGTTATTTGCCATGTCATATTCACACAAAATCGTATTAGAAGGTCTTACATTCGACGACGTATTAGTCGTTCCCCGTTATTCTCAAGTGCTTCCCCGCGATGTTGATACGCGGACTAAATTTACCCGCAATCTTTACTTGAATACGCCCATTGTTGCGGCCGCTATGGATACCGTAACCGAAAGCAAATTGGCCATTGCCATGGCACGTGAAGGAGGAATCGGAATCATTCATAAAAACATGACCATTGCAAGGCAGGCAGAGGAAGTGAAGAAGGTAAAACGTTCCGAAAGCGGAATGATTCTTGACCCGATTACCCTGCAACCCGCCGCCTCTTTAGGTGAAGCGGTTTCTTTAATGCGCGAACATAAAATTGGAGGTATTCCCGTCGTTGATGCGAGTAACAAGCTTGTGGGTATCATTACCAATCGCGACTTGCGTTTTGAAAAAGACTTAACCAAATTGGTGCAAAACGTAATGACGACCGAAAATCTAATTACGGCCTCCTACGGCACCAACTTAGCAGGCGCACAAGAAATTCTTGAGAAGCATAAAATCGAAAAGTTGCCTATCGTAGATCATAATAATATACTTCAGGGATTAATTACCTTCAAAGACATACAGAAAGTCAAGAACTACCCAAGAGCCGTAAAAGACGCACATGGACGTTTGTTAGTAGGTGCCGCAGTGGGCGTAACCTCGGATACCATTGAACGTGTTGCCGCATTAGTTGCCGTTGGAGTAGATGTAATTGCCATTGATACCGCCCACGGCCATTCACAAGGCGTTTTAGATATGGTGAGTAAGGTGCGAAACACCTTTCCTGATCTTCAAATTATTGCAGGCAATATTGCCACGGGAGCTGCCGCTAAAGCATTAGCCGATGCCGGTGCCGATGCCGTGAAAGTGGGCGTAGGTCCTGGTTCTATTTGTACCACACGTATTATTGCGGGTATTGGAATGCCCCAACTCACCGCGATTTTAGAAGCGGTGGAGGCCTTAAAAGGAACGGGCGTTCCCGTAATTGCCGACGGAGGCATTCGCTACAGTGGTGATATCGTTAAGGCCCTTGTAGCCGGTGCTAATACCATTATGGCTGGTGGTTTGTTCGCTGGAACGGAAGAATCGCCTGGTGAAACGACCTTCTTCGACGGACGTAAAGTGAAGTCTTACCGCGGGATGGGATCCATAGAAGCCATGAAAGAAGGTTCTAAAGACCGCTATTTCCAAGATGCCGAAGATGAAGTATCCAAATTAGTACCTGAAGGGATTGTTGGGAATGTGCCTTACAAAGGACACCTCTCTGAAGTAATCTATCAATTGCTAGGAGGTATCAAAGCCGGTATGGGTTATTGCGGTTCTGCCACCATCGATGCATTGCAGGAATCTAGTTTTGTGAAAATTACCAATGCCGGTATGCGTGAGTCACACCCCCATGATATCGCCATTACCCGCGAAGCCCCCAACTACAGCCGTTAATTAGCGGAAATATCACCGACCTCGATTTGCATCAATGACTTGCGGTCAATGTCGCGTAAGGTAGCCAATCGATTCGCTTGATTCTCTAAACATTTTTCAAATACATTACGAACGAAACGCCCGTTACCAAAGCTTTTATCGCGGTTCAAATAGGCGTTTTCAAAAATTGATTGTGCCTTTGACTCGGCCTCAACGCTTAAGTTGTATTGTGATTGTTTCAAGAACAATTTGAAAATTCCAACCATTTCTTCGGTAGAATAATCGCGAAAATCAATGTAACGGTTGATACGGGATTTAAACCCGGGATTGGTTTCAATAAAAACTTCCATTTCATTGGAATACCCTGCCAATACCACAATCAAGCGGCTGCGATCGTCTTCCATACGTTTAATCAGTGTTGCCACCGCCTCCTTGCCGTAATCGTCTTTGTTTTGACCAACCAAGGCGTAGGCCTCATCGATAAACAAAACACCATCAAGGGCTTCGTCGACGACCTTATTTACTTTAACCGCCGTTTGGCCTGCATATTCAGCAATCAAACCCGATCGATCTGTTTCAACCAAATGTCCTTTGGTAAGCAAGCCAAGCTCCCTATAAATTTGAGCCAAAAGTCGCGCTACAGTGGTTTTACCCGTTCCTGGATTTCCCGTAAAAACAATATGATACGATATCTGACTCGTTTTTAGACCTTCTTGCTGACGTTGTTGTTGGATTTTAACAAAATTGACTAAGGTTTGAATTTCCTCCTTTACCTCACTCAATCCGATTAGGGAATGCAATTCTGCGATAGCCTGATCGAGATTTTTTTGTTCGTTCGCTTCGGTAGTTTTGACATTCCCTTTAATTCGTTTGGCAAATGCAGGCACAGGATTGTGGGTAATGTCGTAAATCTCTTGTAGTGTTTTTTCTTCTTTCTTGGATAGGGTTACGTCGTGCTTGGATAAAACCAATGCCATACGATGCATGAGTGTGGCCGCGGGTATGAGCAAATCACTTTGAGTAAGTTGCAATAGAGGTAAAATCGCAAATTGAGAGCGTACATCGGTAATCGGATCGTCGCCCACTCCAAATCCAATTTTCATGGGATTTTCTAACCCCCATAATATATTAATAGGCTCTTGTAAAAAACCGCTTTCATTAAGGAAAAT
>CAMBBZ010000170.1 GCA_945863965.1 Chitinophaga pinensis
TGAAAGACTTTGGGTGGATCATGAATTTCCAGGTTTTGGCTTTGGTAATGGCGGTGCCGACCTTGTTTTTAGCCGGACAATTGTGCTGGATGACCCGCGGAGATAAGTCTGAGTTGCACCACAATGTAGCGGTATTGTGCTGGATAACGGCGAATGTGGTTTGGATGTCGGGCGAGTTCTTCTATAACGACGGCATCCGACATTTGGCGGCACCCTTTTTTGTGTTGGGCTTGTTAATTTTGGCGAAATTCTATTTGATGCCTTATTTAGGGTTTCCCCCAAAAAAGAAAGAAGTCTAAAGGGCTTCGGAATGTGTGTAGATATTTTTCAGTTGGGGGTTTTGTGCAATTTGTTGCTCAGTTGCCACTTGTATATCTACTTCATAAGGAATGTCAGATTCCTTAAGTGTATGAATTAATTGCAGTTGTTGGTAGTAATTTGGTTTTTGGGTGACTATTAGTATATCAATATCACTGTTGACCTTGGCTGTGTTTTTAAAGCGGCTTCCATAGAGTCGAACTTGTGCATCCTTGAAAAACGCAAGACTGAGTTTTTTAATTTCTTCGAGTATTGCGTTTTCCATTATTCAAGTCGATTGCGAAGGGTATCGCGCAGTGATTTTAAATGTGGAAACAGATCCTCTCGAATGTGTTTCACAGATGCTTCAAATTTCGACTGACTGTAGTCGTGCGAGAGTTGATTTCGGGTTTCTAGACAATTAAAAAAAGGTTCTGCGCTTTGAATTATCTCTTCTTTGGCTGCAAAACGGAAAACTTCCTTTGGGGAAGTACCCGTTTGATATCCTTGGTCAATTAGAAAATCTCTCAAGGTTTTCCATGCTATTTCAACCGTAAATTCAAACCTCTGAATGAGTCCGTTTTCTTCTAACTCATTCAAGTCAGGCCTTTGAACCGCTTCTTCCAATTTGGCAAACGCGGAATTGAAGTTTTCAAACCTTTGAATCCATCGGAGATTTTCCATGGTAGGTACTAATTATTACGATTTTTGTTTATCGAGGTTCACCGTTGCCATCATTTGTTTGAGGGTGCGGTGCATACCTTCTGGCGAACCATCGAGGAAGATCACATTTCCGGTACCGTCTTGGGCGAAGTTTTTAATAGCTTCTGTCCACATGGTGAAGAGCAAATAGCTTTCATCGAGGTTGGCGGTTTTCATTTCGTTGGCGGCTTCAGACATACCGCGTGCAACTTCTTTGCGGAACAGGGCAATACCTTCTCCGCGCATTTGGGCGGCAATTTTTTCGGCTTGAGCAGCAATTTGGATGGCGTTACCGTCGGCTTCGGCTGCTTTGGTTTTGGTAATAAGTAGGGCTTGGCCTTCGTTTTCAGCGGCCGCTTTTAGGTTGCTTGACGCCACAACTTGTGCCATAGATTTGGTAATAACTTCATCGAAGGTGATGTCGTTGAGGGCTAAATCGTGCAAATTATAACCCCATGCTTCGAGGGTATGGTCTATGGAAACTTTAACCGATTCAACGATTTCACTTCTAAGGGCGAGAATTTCGGATTGACGTTTGGTGGCTACGAATCCGCGAACACTGCCTTCGATGGTGCGGGTGAGGGCGGTCATAAAGTCCTTGTCGTTAAAGAATTTAAACGCCACGCTTTTGATGGTTTCTTCATTGGCATCAGAAACGGAGAAGAGCAACATGGTTCGGAAATACACGTTGGCTTGGTCCATGGTAATGGCCTGAAAATCGAGCTCGATGGAGCGATTTTGAATGGAAATTCGGCGGTGTACGGATTCTATTAAGGGAATTTTGAAGTTAAGTCCGGGCGACATAATCCGGCGGTACTTACCGAATATGGTTATAACGCCAATAGTTCCTTGGGCAACGGTAACAACAGAACCTAGGAGGGCTAAAATGGCTAGGGCGATAAAGGCGAAATTTTCGAGGTAGCTCATGGTTAGTCAAATATAGGGGTAAAAACTCGATTATGGCGAAGACGGTGGTATTGACAATCTGTTTAGGGACAATTTCTTTGAGATAGAACGGTTGCGGTGATATTGGTGTGAATTCAGAAACTAGAAATTTTTACCATAAAGAGCCTTGATCCGAACGAGTTTCTTTAGGATTAAAGTTACGAATTATAGCATTGCGGTTACCTTTATTCATTGGGCCTGTTTAATAGAGGTGCTATCATCTCCAGGTAAAGATATTTCACCTGCATGGAATTCGCGCATGTAAATTTTCACCAGTAGTATAAACAAACTGATGAGGATTGGACCAAATACCAGTCCTATAAACCCGAAAATATTCACCCCGATAATCACCCCGAAAATGGTAATCAGTGGATGGGCATCGCCCCATTTATTTTGGATGTATAAGCGCACCAAATTGTCTACGGTACCCAAAACCACTACACCAAAAATTAGCACAACCCAAGCGTGCGATTCTTGTCCGGCCGCATACTGCATCAATGCCAACGGAACATAGGAAATGGCGGCACCAACAAAGGGAATAATAGACGCGATGGCCGTTGCACAAAACCAAAATAGCAGGTGGTCGATCCCTAAAATTGCATAGCAAACCAAAGCCAAAATACCTTGCACCACCGCGCTCGCAGGTATACCCGCTGCATTAGACACCACCAATGAATGCAATTCTTTACCAATGAGGGCGATGTGATTGTCTTTCAAGGGCAAATAGGCATAAAACCACGCTTTTAAATCGCGTTGATTGAGAAGCATAAAATACAATACAAAATACATCACGGCGATGGTGGCAAAGGAATTGGCAATCACCCCAACCAAGGAGGTGGCCGCATTGGTAAAAAACACAGTGGCTTGCTTGAGGGTATCGGGGGTGAGTATTTCAAAGCCAAACCGCTGTTCTTGTTCTGCGATAAATATATTGATGGATTGGAGCACTTCTTGGCTGTGCGATGCCACATCGGTTAATCGAGCGGTAACTTCTCCAACAATTAATCCGGATGGAACCACAATGAGAAAAAAACTTGCGAATAACAACAAGATGGTGGCTTTGCGTTTCCCCCATTTATATCTTTTTTCAAGGTATGTTTTGGGTTTAGTCAAGAAAAAATAAAGGGTAAGGGCGCCTAGGAATCCCGACAAAAATCCCGATAGTTCCGAGGCGATATAAAGTCCAAACACGACCAACAAGAGAAGGAAGCTATTTTGTCGGAGGTTGGATTTTTGCATATACAAAGAAACGAAAAAAACGGGGGGTACCATAATCCCCGCTTCAAGGTAGTTGTTTACACGGATGTTGGGATGGGTGGTGTTCTTATTGAAAAGAGAACGGCGGTGGTGCTTTGGATAGGAATGATTGGGGAAATTATATGATGACTATTAATCCGTATTGATCGTAGCCCTTGAACTAGTATTCTTTTCCTCAATAATCAATTTTCCAGCTTTGTCATGTGAATTGCCTTTAAGGCATAGGATTGGAAATCCTTGGTTCCATGTT
>CAMBBZ010000171.1 GCA_945863965.1 Chitinophaga pinensis
TTTTTGGGCATCGTGTTCGGCGAATAAGTCGTGCCAACTTACATCCATTTCTTGAAGGTAGCGCTGCACTATTTTATAACCCGTAAAACTACCAATTAGCGGCGGACATTCGGGAGGGATGCCCGGACCAAATGTTTTATCTCCGTAAACGAAATAACGGCGGTACAAATTAAAATCATTGGAATACAGGGCATTCTGATTCAGATACAAGCGCCACATCTGACCTTGATCTCGTTCTAACATGGCCCATTCTGGTTCGGTAAAGCCCAGTATATCGTAGGGCTTTTTTCCCCCGCTAATTTCAACCAATAAGGACCACACTTTACCTTCAAAAACCGCTTGCTCCAACATGTTTTTGATTTTATGTTGCGACTCGTAAGTGCTTTTTAAGTAATTCCATATGAGCATCGTAGGAATTTGATTTGGGCTGTTGTACCGATTATAAAAACTGGGAACTTCCAACATGGCATAAAGCGGAAACGTATCATTCAGGAACATTTCTTTTGAAAAACCCAACAACAATTCCCCTGACGCTGTTGTATCTACAAAGGTGTTATAATTGCTAAATTGAGAAAAATATCCCACCAATAAGGGCGTGGGCGTTGCGGGCAAGGCGTTTTGCAATTGTGCCCATTGTTGCTTGAAATCGGGTAACCACTGATTTTCTATCTTGTAATGGTTCTCTAATACCGAAAAAACGGGCTTGTTCACCTGTAGCCAATCTCCAAAAACTTGGGTCAGCTCTGCATCTGAAAATCCGCTGTAGCGGGCATAGTCCATTATTTCAGAAAACCATACATCAAAAAAGCGTCCGTATTCGGTTTTAAGTCGCTTTATATCTGATATTTTGGTTCTTTTTTTGGACAAATCATGCAATTCTACGGTGAAATCTCGGTACGTAATTTCAGCCGGTTTAACATTAGGTTTACTGCAAGATGTTAACAACCCTACAGCGGTAAGAATCCCAAACAAGCGCAGTTTGTTAAAAATGTTGTTTTTTTGCATATATATAAAGGTATAACGAAATATGAAGAAGTTCAGCACACCCTTGATGGCAATAGCCGCGTTACTTTTCAGCACCACGCTTACCGCTCAAGACGCCGTCAGTCGCGTCAATTTCGGCTTCAAAATTAGTCCAAATTTCTCCTGGTTGAAAATCACGGAGGGAGATATCATGGAAAACGATGATATCGGCTTGGGATTTTCTTATGGACTTACGGGTGATTATCGTTTTTCATCATCGGAAAACTATCTTTTTGGCGCTGATTTACTCGTATCCACAGCCCCCATTAACATCAAACACGCGGGAAAATTGCAACGTTCGGTTTCGGATACTACCCAAATATATCAAAACGTAAACTTTCGTTATGCGGTGCAATATTTACAAATCCCCCTATACATCAAACTAAAATCTAATGAAACCGGCGGTTTGAAATATCATATTGATATCGGTTTTGCACCCTCATTTGCCATATCCAGTAAACTTTCCACGAAAGTTGAAAACGTAAATACTACCGTTTATGAGGGAACCAATTCCACCTCTCACGATCCCAACAGCACAGAAAGTACACGGTTTGAATTTGATGGTGGCAAAGAAGAAAATACCCAATTTATTTTTGTTGATAATATGGCCCGGGCGCGATTGTCTTTAATTATCGGAGCGGGCATCGAATACCCAATCTCGGGCAATGCCAGCTTTACCGCAGGCTTGCGCTTTGATAACGGCTTCACAGATTTTTTAAAGGATGATTCCTACAGCGGTCGACATAATTTCATTTCACTCACGGCGGGAATATTGTTTTAATTCCCAAAAACACCGATGCTGAAAATTGCAATTGCTCAACTCAATTTTAAAATAGGCGATTTCAAATCCAATACCTCAAAAATTGCCGACGTTCTATTCTCGGCCAAAAAAGAGGGCATTGACTTAGTGGTATTTCCCGAAATGGCTGTTTCTGGATATATGCCCGACGATTTACTCGACTACCCGTATTTTGTAGAAAAGTGCGAATACAGCTTGGACCTCGTGGCTCAAAGCTGTCAAGGTATTGCCGCAATCGTTGGTGGCGTGATGCGAAACCCAGGAAGAGGGCGCTTGTTACAAAATGTGTGTTGCTTCATGCAAAACGGACGTATTGAAACCGTTGTAGCTAAAACCTTGTTGCCCACGTATGATGTTTTCAGCGAAGCCCGTTATTTTGAATCTGCCACGCAACAACAAGTTATTGAATTCAAAGGCGTCAAAATTGGAATTGCCATCTGTGAAGACTTGTGGGACTTATACAACAACTTTGAATACACCCAAAGTCCAGGTGAAGTACTCAAAGCACTAGGGGCTGATTTAATAATCAATCCGTCGGCTTCGCCTTTTCATATGGGAAAAGATTCCCACCGCAACCGTGTGTTTAGCGGTCAAGTAAATCGATTCAATTTACCGGTTTTGTATGTCAACCAAGTGGGCGTTCACACCGAACTGCTCTTTGACGGCAGCAGCCGTGCGGTAAATAATAATGGCGAAATTGCCTTACAACTTCCCGATTTTGAAAGTTGTGTGCGCACGGTTGAATTTGGTGAAAATGGATTTATTCCCAGTGAAACCGGTATTTCCGTCGATTCAGATCCCCTGCCGCAATTGTACAAAGGACTCGTTTTTGGCATTAAAGATTACTTTGAAAAAATGGGCTTTAAAAAGGCCTTGTTAGGGGCTTCGGGAGGTATCGATAGCGCCATTGTTCAAGCCCTAGCCGTTCGCGCCCTAGGACCTGAAAACGTACTGGCCGTAATGATGCCCTCCCGCTACAGTTCCGAAGGCTCAATCGACGATGCACGCGCACTTAGCGCCCTGCTAGGCAATGAATGTATTGAAATTCCCATAAAAGAAGTCCACGAGGCCTATGAGAATAGCTTGAGTCCCTTCTTTAAAGACCTTCCCATCGGCATTGCCGAAGAAAATTTACAGGCCCGGTCTCGCGCCGTTATATTGATGGGATTGAGCAATAAACTAGGCTATATCTTATTAAATACCAGTAATAAATCTGAAATGGCGGTAGGATACTCCACGCTTTATGGCGACTTATGCGGCAGTTTGTCTGTGATCGGAGATGTTTACAAAACTCAGGTATACGCCTTAGCTAAATTTATGAATCGCACCGGAATTGTTATTCCTGAGGCGATAGTAGATAAAGCACCAAGTGCCGAATTGCGACCTGATCAAAAAGATTCCGACAGCTTACCCCCTTATGCCATTTTAGACGGCATTTTACGCTTGTATATAGAGGAGTGCAAGGGTCTTGATGAGATTGTAATGGAAGGTTACGACCTACAAACGGTCCAGCGGGTACTACAATTAGTCAACGGCAGCGAGTACAAGCGTTATCAAGCCCCTCCGATTTTACGCGTAAGCCCGAAAGCTTTCGG
>CAMBBZ010000172.1 GCA_945863965.1 Chitinophaga pinensis
AAAATATACGATCGATGGGGACAAAAGCTATTTGATGCCCCCATGGCATGGAATGGTGAGTATATGCAAAAAGAAGCCCCTGTGGGTATGTATATTTACACAATGGAATTCAAGCACATTCAAACAAATGAAGCGCGTTTCATCAAGGGTGTGGTAAATTTACTGCGGTAATAGGTGGTTGAATTTTATGTGACCCCTCCCCGTAAATCAGGCAACCGAAGTTAGAGTTTCAGGGGTCATAATTCTGAAATCTCTGGTTTAAATCAGTGCGATTTTTTGGGAAGAGGTCAATCAATGAAATGTCTATTTTTGATGCGTACTCAAACGGGGGAGCTTACAAATTACGGTGCAAAATTAATACTACAAATAGTCTCAAAATGTAGTATTTATGATAAAATTCACTTTTTAAGAAAATATAACTTTGTATCAAATTAAATAGTTCAAACATGAGACGAATTTTATTTGTATTTTTAAATTGGTTATTTACACAAAATTTATTGGGCTCCAATTCATCAGTGAGATTGGATACATGTAAACCGCACTTTGACAACTTCATTGATTGTCAGTACAATTTATATAAAGTAGGTTTCTGGGTGGACACAATAGGTTCTACCGTACCGGGCAAAATGCATATACATAGTTGGCTTAGAAATCAAATATTAATGTATGGCTGTTGGTATGACGACACCTTTCATTATTCACAAAATATCGAACCTACCTTTTTGTGTGGGGTATGTGAATACAATGATTCTGCTATACTCTCAGAATATAATTTACCTTCAAACTCAAAAATATATAAGTTCTACTCCATCGATGATAACACCCTAAATGGCCATACATTATTCGATTATATTGATAGAGCCAATTATGAAAATCTCTTCAACATCCTTTCATTAGATACTCCTTATTGTTGCGATAAAACAGTACCACCTGAAGCCTGCTCGCCTTGTAATTGTGCAATTGGTCAAATTGAATGGTCAATAAATAATTTTGCAGCAAAGCCTGCTCGAGGAATATATTGGAAAAACAATTGCACACACACATATTAAATCATTATTTATCTTAGCTGTACCATGAAAAATTATAAAAAGAATTTACTGTCAGGTTTTCTCCTTGTTTTTGCGCTTTCATCCTTCGGGCAAGCCAATTTAAAGCTTGATTTTTTTAAACACTTCAAACACGGACACCGAAAATATACAAATGGATACTTTAAGAACCCTCAAATAGAAATGGATGTTTTAGGAAATACATTTGTTACGATCTCTCCTACCGATTACTATGAATTTGAATCCTCCAGCGATACAGGAAGCCTGTTGTTGCTGCTAAAATTTGATAAAAACGGTGATTTAAAGTGGCAAAAAAAATGGAAATACACCGATCTATCTTTTGCTGCTTTCTCGGGATTGCAAGCAGATGACGAAGGCGGCGTTTGGGTATCTAGCCCATTGAGCCTCTCTGTTAAAGCCATGATTGATGGAAAAAGTTACACCACTTTTCCTGAGGCAAGAACTTCATTTCATTTTGATAAAGACGGAATTTTTAAAGAAATGGCACCTTTGCATTTTGCATGCACATCCGAATTAATGCGGGGTTTAGACGGAAACTTCTACAGCATTGGAAGTGCAGGAGAATTGTCAAGCTTCGATAAAAATGGAAAAGTCGCTCTTAAATACTTTAAGGCTTATTATAATTTCTCTAGACCTGAATTTGCCATCGACACAGATGGTGATAGAGCCTATATTTCAACTGAAAATCCTGGATCTAGGAACATGGGAGATACTGTTTATTCGTGGTCTACACGCTCTCATACATTGATTTGTTTCGACAGCACTGGTAAAGTAAAATGGCATCGATTGATTTCGGACTTAGGCTACAAGAATGAAGCCGCGGGGCATAGAATGCGATACGATAAACAGGGCAATCTTTATGTTGCCACTAATTTTTCAAGAACCGCCCCGGGGAAATCAGGCCTTTTTTCTTCAGGATATAGAGCCATTATTTACAAATTTGATAATACTGGAAATTTGATTGGTGAATTTTATGACACGGCTAACATCGGTGATAATATTATGAGTTCAGAAGCTTGGCTTTACAATGATGAACAAGGACGTGTCAATGCGGTATTTTATACATTTCAAGGATTTAACGAGCAGAAATATCCCAACTTAACCCTGACCGCTAAACAATCGGATAAAATGCTAAAAGTTATATTTGATTCTACTTTTAGAGTACAACAGTACTTCATAGGTCCCAATGGAGGGGTTCCTGGCAACTCCATGCCTTCTCATAAGTTTTGCTTATTCAGCAAACCCAATTCAACGGCAAAATGGTTCTATCTGCCAGATCAAACCGAAATCACCCTACTGACCAATCAAGATGTAATATTCATGGTTCTAGACAGCATGGGAAGACCCGCATCTACTGAAAACATATCAAAGGAAAATGTCATTTCCATTTTTCCTAATCCCAACAATAGCAATTTTAAATTTGCTTTAAATAATATTTCATTCAACGCTTTAGAGGCATCGATTTACAACTCAAACGGTCAATTGATTTTTAATCAAAACCTATCAAAAAGTCCTTCCGGAGAATACAACATCTCCATGCCCAATTCAACCCCATTGCCAGGCATTTACATACTCGCCATAGTTACCGATAACGGTATTCAGTATCGAGAGAAATTCGAAATAAACGAATGAGTCAGTGGTACATGGTAGTTGGTTGGGGGGGGTAGTGTGTAGTCTATAGTCTGGCACCCGAAACCCGCCTCCCATCACCCATCAACCTAAATAGGCGATTCCGTAGCTGGGGTAAGCGAGTATATTTGGAATACCGGTCAAACTACGTATGCGATACAGCCTGCAAATTCAGGTAGATATCTACGTACATTATCATTGGGAGGTTGTTCATTCACCGATACGTTTAACACAGAAGTCAAACCCTCTCATACGGCCATTGCCGCAACCGCATATAATATTTGTAGGGATAGCTCATTTAAATTAAAAAGTTTAATCGTACCTGCAAGTTGGTATTTCAATGGAATTTTGCAAAGTAGCAGCCCAGAGTATGATATTATCGCCAGCGAAGCTCAGGATGTTGTATTGTTTACCAAAAAAGATTGCGAGCAATATGATACGATACGTATCATACCCGTATATTGCGGCCAACCTTCGACAATATATATTCCAAATGCTTTTACCCCAAATAACATGGGCTTAAATGATACGTTTTATTATGTAGGCAAGGGTTGGGAACTTCAAAGCATGAAAATATACGATCGATGGGGACAAAAGCTATTTGATGCCCCCATGGCATGGAATGGTGAGTATATGCAAAAAGAAGCCCCTGTGGGTATGTATATTTACACAATGGAATTCAAGCACATTCAAACAAATGAAGCGCGTTTCATCAAGGG
>CAMBBZ010000173.1 GCA_945863965.1 Chitinophaga pinensis
ATTTCGTATGTGAGCTTTTCGGCATCGCAAACCCGCTTTACCCAAGCGCACAATTCGGGCAAAGATTCTTCCTCATTAAAAAGGGGAACAACGATCGATAGGTCTAACATATGGGTGCAAAAATAAGGGTATTGAATCAATTCGTTTTAAAGCCAATGGCTTCGCGCACCAGATTCATGGTTTTGCGGGCACTTTTTCGGGCTTTTTCGGCGCCAAAAGCGGCGATTTCCTGCAGTTGACTTGTATTTTCTAATTGGTAGTTAATTTTATCGCGCAATGGAGCAATGAAGGTTTCCATATCTGTGGCCAGTTGTTTTTTGAGATCGCCATAGCGGATTCGGCCTTCGGCGTGTTCGGTGTCGAAAAAGGCAATCTTTTCGGGGCTGCAAACCAATTGCATGAGGTCGAAAAGGTTCTGAACGGGTTGCGATTTGGGTTGACCGGCTTCGGTAGGACCCGCATCGCTAACGGCGCGCATGATTTTTTTATGGAGTACGTCGGCTTCGTCGTTTAAATAAATGGTATCGGCTTCGCCGGCACTTTTACTCATTTTGCCGCCGCCCGTAAGTCCGGGTATTTTTACCAATTCTTTCGATACAGAAAACGCTTGGGGCTCCGGGAAAACCTCGGTATGGTACAAACGGTTGAAACGATTTCCGAAGGTGCGCGCCATTTCCAAATGCTGTTCTTGGTCCTTGCCCACCGGCACTTTTACGCCTCGGTGAATGAGGATATCGGCTGCCATTAATACGGGATAGGTGAGCAGTCCGGCGTTTACGTTATCGGGTTGCGAGCGCACTTTGTCCTTGAAAGAAGTCACGCGTTCGAGTTCGCCCAAATACGCATTCATATTTAAAAATAGGTATAATTCGGCCGTTTCAGGAAGGTCGGATTGCAAATAAATGGTGCATTTTTCAGGATCTAAGCCAAGAGCGATGTATTCCGCCAGCACGCGTTGCACGCTGCCTTTGAGATCGGCAGGATTGGGGTGTGTGGTTAAACTGTGATAATCGGCTATGAAAAAATAGGAGTCGTACTGCTCTTGTAGGGTTAAAAAGTGTTTGAACGCCCCGAAGTAATTTCCCAAATGAAGTTTCCCGGTGGGTCTAATGCCGCTTACCACAATTTCTTTCATGCTACGAATTTACGTTGCAAAAATCAAATACACGAGCTATTTCGGCGTATTTTTGCTGCGTGTCGATACGGGTCCAAATCACGTGCAGTCCGGAACAATCTAACGATGTGTCTTGGATAAACGATCAGCTGCGCCAGCAAGCGGGTTTAGGTGCCAACGCACGCGTTCGCTGGGTGAAACGTTCCCTCGATGCCCGTAGCAAAGTCCCATTTTTTATTATTTCGGGGGAAGTTTTTTCGGCCTCGGAGCCCTTTGCCGTATCCGAACACTTGCCCTTGCAGAATGTAAGTTCGGCGGAGGAAGTTCATATTATTGGGGCGGGACCTGCGGGTTTGTTTGCGGCCTTACAGTGTATTTCCCAAGGAAAAAAGCCCATTATTATAGAACGTGGAAAGGAAGTCAAGCGACGCCGGCGTGATTTGGCTTCCCTTAATAAAGAAGGAATAGTAAATCCGGATTCGAATTATTGTTTCGGTGAGGGGGGAGCGGGTACGTACTCGGATGGGAAGTTGTACACGCGCAGTAAGAAACGCGGTTCGGTGATTACGGTTTTGGATACCTTGGTGCATTACGGGGCCGATCCGGTGATTCAGTACGAGGCGCATCCGCATATTGGTACGAATAAATTGCCGGGCATTATAGAAAACATTAGGGAAGCCATTATCGAGGCTGGCGGTGAGGTGCGTTTTGATACGCGGGTAACGGATTTTATTTGTCAGAACGATCGGATTACGCATTTGGAGTATAATGGGAATGCGCGCGAGGCGGTACAATCGGTGATTTTAGCTACCGGACATTCGGCTCGTGATATTTTTGAGTGGTTTCACCGCAATAACAGATTAATAGAGGTAAAGCCCTTTGCTTTGGGCGTGCGATTGGAACATCCGCAAGACATAATTGATCAAATTCAATACAATTGTGCGGTTCGAGGACCGTATTTGCCGCCGAGTTCCTACAGTTTGGTCGAGCAAGTAAAGGGCGCTGGGGTATTCTCTTTTTGTATGTGTCCGGGCGGAATTATTGCGCCTGCTTCGACCGCTCCGGGGGAAGTTGTGGTGAACGGCTGGTCGCCCAGCAAGCGCAACGGCTCTTATGCCAATAGCGGTTTTGTGGTATCGGTAGACGAGAAAGATTTTGCGCCTTTTGATAAACACGGAACGTTAAGGGGGTTGGAATTTCAGTCGCATTGGGAGCGCAAGGCGTTCCAAGTGAGTGGGTCTATCAAAGCTCCGGCGCAGCGCATGGAAGACTTCCTACAGAAAAAAACATCGGCGACGTTGCCGCTTAACAGTTACATACCGGGATTGGTAAGTGCAGATATTCGGATGGTATTACCGCCGCAGGTGAGCGACAGGATAACGGGCGCATTGTTGCAAATTTCGAAGAAAATGCCGCGCTTTAGAACGAACGAGGCCGTTTTAGTAGGGGTAGAAAGTCGCACCAGCAGTCCGGTGCGGATACCCAGAGATGCAGTTAGCCTGCAACACCCAGAATTGCTGAATTTATTTCCATGTGGGGAAGGTCCTGGATATGCGGGCGGCATCATGAGCGCAGCGATGGATGGCATAAAAGTGGCCGATATCGTGTGTCATATACGGTCCTAAATAGACGGTATTTTATAGTAGCCTACCTCTGCGTGGTGGTTTTGGCGATGGATGGCATAAAAGCGGGGGATATCGTATCTCATAAACGATCCTAGAAAGGCGGTATTTTATAATAGCCTACCTCTGCGTGGTGGTTTTGGAGGTGGCAGAAATAAAAGCGGGGGATATTGCATGTCATGGATTTGTCATTTATTGGGTGTGATATATTTTAGGCGTAGCTCTTATCATAGAGTGATAAATTTATCGAGTTTTTTGCGATAAATATTCGTTTGGTTATAGTATTTTGTAAGTGGCGTTTTGCAAAGTTTATAAGGGTCATTTTTTAAAGCGGAACAGTTATGAATTTGTTGCTTTTGGTCCTTGAAAATTCGTGATGATTTTTTGTTATTTTTATAGGTTTTTTTTAGTTATTGTAATAAAGGCATCATGATTTTAATGTGATTTTTGCAACCGTAAAATTGATGCGTTTTAGCATCGTTATTTGCTCCTTGACAACTGTAAACAAAACTACAATGAAAAGAAACTACAATGTATTACGCTTGAAGACCACACTGCGAATTTGCGCAATGGGTGTTTTAGCTTCTTTGTCTTCCACTGCTTATGGCCAATT
>CAMBBZ010000174.1 GCA_945863965.1 Chitinophaga pinensis
TCGAACCTGCCCCCCTCTTATTTTCCTCGGAACAATTTATCCCTGGTAGGTTGCTCCCCAGCAGAGCCTACTTCCGTTTTAATTGAACAAGGCAAAATTCAAAGTAAATTACTATATTTACAATCTGTCAAAAAAAGCGACCACCTTCATAGTATGCAAAAAAATATAATAAAATTATGGTTTTCGATTAGGTATTCCTATAATCAAAAATGGTCTAAGTTAAATTTGGCGAATAGCAAATTAAGGTTCGCACTTTCCTTGATGCTGATTACAATTTCAAGTACTAACGCACAGTCAAATATTGATAAGACATATGAGTTTTTTGATAGTGCGAACAATTTGGTCGACAATTTCCCTAAGGTGGATTATTCTGTATGTGCGTCAAATACGAATCAGTCAAATTACATCGCAGTCACCAGTTTTTTGAAAAATTGCGATGGGTTTATATTCTCCCAAATTAAAGTAATTGAGTTCGATAGTAATGGTGCAGTTTTGAATCAAACGTTATTGTGCTCGCCAGCTATTTTAAACAGTGTGGCGTTAGACATACACCCATTGAAAAAGAAAAATGGATACATAATTTGTGGTTACATGGATCCAATAACACCCAATCAACATATGCGTCCTATTTCTGTGAAGATCAAAAATAACTTTCAAAAAGACACACAAGTATTTTTTAATTTTCCGGGGATGTTTTCAAGAATGGTGGAAAATGACTCTTCCGAATTTATTTTTGTAGGTTACGAGGGGGATTCTACTGATTTAGGTTGTGATAAAAATGGCTTGATTGTAGTAACAGATTCAAATTTTGTAGTTATAAAATCTTTTAGAATACCATCTGCTAACTTTGGCAAGTCATTAACCAATTTAAATGATGTTGAAATTTTTGGCAATAATAATGTTATAATAGCAGGGAGTTTGATGACATTACAGTTGACGGATACTTTTTTTAGAGTTTTTATAATTAACTTGAATACATCCACTGGTCTCATTGATTGGCAAATAAATAATATACCTGGTAACTATGCAAGTCCAAAAGTTGCCATAGGAACAGACTTTATATTCGTAATTGCCAACGAATTTTATACCAGTATTCCTTTTGTTGCAAAGTATGATTTGTTTGGTAATTTTATAAATTCTAAATTTATTGAATTCAATACTTTTTACAATTGCAATAATAATTTAATACTATCTCATGTTCCATTACTGCAGAATTTATTTATTATTGGAAAAGACAGTTTGTTATTGACTGGGAAATTTTTAAACGGGCAATATGGTAATAGAAATGAATACCCGTTGGAATTTAAAGTCACGACTAGTGATCCAAATTCCTTGAATTGGAATGTGTTTGATAGTTACGTCTTCTATACAGATTATGTATCCATTAATGATGATGTTTGTGGTTACAAACCACTTTTGGTTTTATCTGGATATGCATCTGTATCGTATACAACTGATAATACGATTAAACTTTTGGACAATAAGTATGTAACCACGACGTATACAAACTTGATTAATACTAATCCACAAAATGTATTTAAAACATGGACATTTAGTAACTATTACTCGAATGTTATTGGACGTCAATCGATTAGTTCAATTAATCAAAGTGGATGGAGCCCGGTTTTATTTAATGAGGTGATTGCTTTACCAATGAACATTCATTCTGAACCCTATTTTCTTAATAATGAAAAAATAGTTAGTTCGGCTGTTTCTTGTCCCAGACGCGGGCAATGTTGTAATAATTAATTTTAAATATGAAAAGAGCAATAATAATTATGGTTTTGGGCTTCAGTTTTTTGCAATTAGATGCCCAATACGGATTTCAAAACGGAGGAGAAATAAAATGCCATGTGATTGATTCTAATTCAATTCAAATAATTGTGGGTTTCGATGCTTGGGGTGGAACGGGCATCAGCACAGACTCACTATTTTATCCTAATTTTCTAAAAATGGGAGTATTAATTGGCGATCTCGCAAACCCCAAGAGTGCGATTAAATATATTAATTTCCCTAAGCAAGATTCAATTTCTAATATCTCGGCAACGTGTCCGGGTTATACAATCGCGGGAAATCCTTTAAATAAGAACCTTTCGAATAGTAAAACAACTAAAGGGGTGATCCGATTTTGGTTCTCAACCATTATTGGGATCAATAAAGATTCCGTTTTTAATACTTTAATTAAACAATACGGGTCAGATACTATCAGTATCATCGCGTTCTGCAGTCGATCTACGCTGTATTCGGATAATCTGGGTATATTGAGCCGACCTGGGGTGGTTTTGCAAGCATCCATATTTCTGAAAAATATTAAATCTTTAAAACAAAAATCAAACTATTGTCCCTCATTTCATAATTACCCAAATTTGTATAATAGTTTGGGTTATTATAGATTTTCTCCTTCTTATTCAGATGTTGAAAATGATAAAATTGAATTCTCACACGAAAATTGTATTTCGTCAGATAATAGTTTCAAAACCATACCCTTCAAAAGTGGATATTCAACTTTAGATTTGTTAAAATCTTATGTGGGCACATGGGGCAGTGATGGGTTTGGTAAGCCCATTAAAAAAGTTACTCCGCCCAAAGGAATCAATTTTGATATAGAAACAGGGGAGCTTTATTTTTATAAGTTTAAAGATGAATCGGCATATGTGAATCTGTGTATCACTGAATCCAGAAAAAATGAAACGGGGATTTGGTTGCCCATCTCTAAATCGTCGCTTCAATACAATTTGAGTTTTAGAAATTCCACCAATAATCCCCCTCAAATTCAATTTCCAGATGAACTTAGTGTTATTGAAGGGGATACGTTAACGATGGATATTCTCCTATCCGACCAAGACAGAAATGACACAATCCAGCTATGGTATTCACTCACTCAAACTGGGATGTCTGTGTCTCAGAAGTCTATAAATTCCAATAAAACAGAATATAAATTTACCTGGATAACCGATTCCTCCCATACCGTTAAGCCAATTTTTACGCAAGTATTTGGAGTAATGGATAATCAATGTTCCGATATCGGACTCTCTTCCAAAGCCGTAAAAATTCGAGTACTTCCTCGTATAAAATATGAAAACCTTTCCCGCGATACCACTTGTAACCGCCTAGTGTACCAAGTCGTACACCCCAAAGTGCCCGGCAATCCTCGTTACCAATGGGAAGTCAAATCTAAATCGGGATACTATACAAAAAACTTTCAATCCAACGGTTTCATTACCGAACCCCTGCCCAACGATACCTATTATATAACCTCGCTTATCATCCACGATTCTTTGGGATTTAAACCACAAACCGATAC
>CAMBBZ010000175.1 GCA_945863965.1 Chitinophaga pinensis
CCCTTGGAATGATTTCTTGCGGTTCTGGTACAACAGAAACTGCCGCTACCGACGAACATGCAGGTCACAACCACGCGAGTAAAGATGCCTCTGAAATGCAAGCATCAGAAGGCCGCGTATTCTTTGCTAATGTAAAAAACGGCGATACCGTTAGCAATCCCGTTGTATTGCAATTTGGTATTGAAGGCATGACGGTGCGTCCGGCGGGAGAACTTACTCAAGGAACAGGACATCACCATTTATTAATAGGTAGTGACTCGATTCCAGCGGGCGATGTGGTACCAGCCAATGAACGTCACATCCACTACGGAAAAGGTCAAACCGCCGATACGGTTAGCTTACCAAAAGGAAAAACCAAGATCGCCTTGCAATTTGCCAATGGCATGCATGCAAGCTACGGCAGTGCGATGAGCGCCTCCATTGAGGTTTTTGTTAAATAGTATTTTATTAACCGCCTAAATACGGGCGTAAAAAAAGCCGGCTCTGCCTATATAGAGCCGGCTTTTTAATGTGGTTTGATTAATAGACCGTTATGTCACCGCTTTCGTTAATGATGCGGTTGCCTTCAACCGATTCGTCAAAGATTATTTTAATATTATAGATATATACGCCACGGGCTACAAAATCGCCTTTGGCGTCCGTACCATTCCAAGCCACATTTATCGGATTTTCGGCCACTTTCTCACCCCAGCGGTTGTATATGCGATAACTGCCTTCTTTGATGGCACAATTGGCATATTTACAATCGGTTCGGGGCAACCATTCGTCGTTTTTACTATCAGAATTGTAGGGGGTAATCGCATTCGGAACACAAATTTCACAATCGCAATTGGCCTGAAATACATTTACCACATCGGTTCTTGAACCACAGCCCGGTGAAGAAGTTGTTAAGCTTAATGTTTTGGTTTCAAATACATTTTTCTCAGAACCACTGCTTCCATCGGACCAATTGTAGAAAAAGGTTCCGGGATTGGGTTGTGCCCCTTTTAGGGTAAACAAACGTCCACGGCAGAAATATTCATTGTCGTTCAATACCTTAACCGGTCTGTTTTCTTTAGAAATCCTGAACGTATCGCGCACGGTTCCGCAAGCGTTCTGCTTTATCAACCAATACAATCCTACCCTATCGAAGGATTTGTACTTGGCATTATCGCCGTCGTTCCAGGTAACTTCTGAATAGATATCCCATACGTCTTGCTGGTGAAACAAGGGAAAGTCGCATAAAATAACATCGGATACATTAATTATCGGCTTGGGACAGAAGCGACACCCAACGGTTTGCCTGAATTGGGGAACTTGAGACGAATTGGGAGAAAAGGATTTAGATGAAAGTGAAATTTCAGAGTATCCCTTTGTGGGTCTTTTGGCCATTGCACTAGATTTTTTCGCTTGAACAGAATAGGCAATATTGGTACAAAAATCGGGGTCGCAGGGTTTAGTCCAAGCAATCGTTAAATGCGCCGTATCTTGTGCGGCATCATTTCCCACCAAAACCAATCCACCATCGCGAAGAGGGTAACTGTTTCTCACGATAGGATCCGTTAAATCAGACAATAGGTTTTGATCTCCTACTTTCATATGATTGACGAACTCCAAATTTCCTAATGAATCGATCTGCATGATGCCGTTGGCATGGATGCCATCTGCACGATTGACGCGGTAAAGGATCATTAATTTATCGCGATCGAAATAAGCTCTTTGCGCTTGTGACTCTAACGTATCATAGGTATATTGCCAAAGAACCGAATCTTTAAGTACGTCAATACAGGCAGCCCAAACGCTATTTTTAATCGAATTGGGATCACTAATATTCGCATTCAAGGAACCCACCATAAACACCCGAGAAGGATGTCGGGTAGAGCGCACGATTTCCTTTACCCGATAATTCATACTAGGTAATTCAGATTTAAAATAAATGTTTCTAACAAAACCACCTGCGCTATCAAAGAGCGTTAAAAAAGGTTGAAAACGGGATGATGCGGACGGAGAACCTGCGGGTAAATTTTCTTGATATTCACCGGCTACCAACATTGAATTCCCCCAAGAAATAATATCTTTAAAATAGTTAAAGTTGCTAATAAACGGCAGTGTTTGCCCAACTGGTTCGACAAAGGCCCTGGCATCCAATACATTGCCAAATCGATTTAAGCGAACACAGACCGGCGTGTGGATTCCGTTAAAAACTCCCCCTACTGCCCAAATTTCACCGTTACTTTTAACTTCAACATTGTTAAAAATCGCAGAACCTGGAACTCCAGGAATTTGATCTAGTTGACGGCCCCAACGATAGGTCCCATCTGGACCAATACTAGCAATCCAAGGGTAATATCCTATGCTGGGATTTAGCACATTGGCGATAATAAGCACACCTTGATCGTCGGTTGAAAACAATCTTGGGGGGGATGCGAGGGCCATTTGAACATTGTATTGCCGATGCCATTCTAATTTACCGGTATCGTTAAATCGTGTAATTAGCAGATGTTTGGCACGAGCAGGATTGTCATAAGTAAGTCCTACCGTCCATACACCCCGTTGATTTTGAATTACGTCAGAAACCGCATGAGTTTGTTTGTCATTAGTATCAAGGGTAACAGTACTTAATTTATAAACTTCGGGATAGCCACAATATTCTTGGGCTTTTACGGGAGACACCCCCACCAACGCCAGACCTACTAATACATTAAAACCCAAAAATGTATTTTTCAACCAAGCTGCATTCAGGCGAAAATGTTTCATAATATAAATTTCTGCAAAGATAGTGCCACACTGCGTGCGAACATTGGGAGTGAATTAATTAACGATTAAATGTATCGAATAGTTCGATACGTTGAGCCAAAAATGGAAACCAACTATACCAATACCGCCTCTTCATGCTTCCGCAAGCGCAAAATCACCATTTTACTCGTGGGCGTATTGCTCTTTTTCGCGACGCTATCAATGGGAACCAACACGTTGGTTTCGGGGAAATACGTGGCGGCACAGCCTTCAGGGATGCTAAAAGCAACTATGATAAAATTCCGCGCTATCCGCTCTCTGCCTCCGTGGTTGTTATATAAGTCTACCCGATCGCCCGCTATAAACCCTTGTACTTTTATGTCACTTTCATTCATAAAGATGACCCGACGTTCGTTTGAGATGCCGCGATAGCGGTCGTCGAGACCGTAAATTGTGGTATTGAACTGGTCGTGACTCCTTAATGTTTGCATCATTAATTCACC
>CAMBBZ010000176.1 GCA_945863965.1 Chitinophaga pinensis
CCGTGTTGCGAAACAAATGCCGCGTATTGTATTGGGCAAAAAAAAAGCACCATCAAGATGACAGTGCTATTTTTGGGGTAAACAAGGGGTTATTAAGCCGTTCTGCGGACGTTGATGGCAGAATCGCCTTTTGGTCCGGATTCAATTTCATAATATACATCGTCGCCTTCTTTGAAGGTTTCGGTGAAGTTATTCACGTGCGCGAAAACGCGCTGCTGTGATTTTTGATCGTTGATAAAACCGTATCCTTTTTCATCGTTGTAGTAGGTAAACTTACCACGACGCACATTACTAACGGTACTGTGTTGCACTTGATATCCGCTAACCGAAATATCTTCTGCTCTAATTTCTTCTACTTTGGTTAAATCGGGGGGGGTACTCGAAATGTTTCCGTTTTCATCGACATAGGCCATCATATCTTCTAGAGATTTGCCTTTGTTGTTGTCGTTTTTACGTTGCGCCATTTTTTCTTCTTTTTCGCGACGTTTTAGGATTTTCTTTTTTTCTTTTTCTTTTTTCGAGAAGGTAATTTGCGATTTAGCCATAGAGGGATTTAGGGATTATTAGGGGTTTAATGACTTTTTGACAAAGCGATAATAACAAATTAGACTCATATAAAAGGGTCTGTATGTTAAAACGCTGCGGCGTTAAGCACGCAAAGGTACGATTTTTAAATGAATTGTGAATATTCAATTGTTAATTGTCAGTTGTTAGTTGTCAATTGGCAATTGGCAATTGGCAATTGGCAATGGTGAATGTTAAAGGCGAAACCAGATTACGCCTTTTTTACGAATTCGCTTTTCAATCCCATGCTTCCAAATCCCGGTACTTTACAGTCGATATTATGATCCGAATCGACCAGTCGAATGCCGGTAACTTTCGTGCCAACCTTGATGCTTTTGGATGCCCCTTTTACGGGTAAATCTTTGATTACAATAACAGTATCTCCATTTTGAAGAATGTTTCCATGGGCGTCTTTCACGACGAAGCTGTCGCTCGAATTTTCAGAATCGGTTTCATTTGGATTCCATTCGTAGGCACATTCTGGACATACCATTAAGGCGTCCATTTCGTAGGTGTAGGTGCTTCCGCATTTAAGACAGTTCATGTAGGGGTAGTATTTAGGTGGAGTCCAAAAAGCCAATTTTGGTTATTTGGGTCCCTCGAAGGTAAGGCTAGGTTTCAAGTAAAACAAAATGGAAATAACGGCTGTCTTTTGGTATTATCGATGCGAATTGTGGGTTAAAAAGGATGACTGATTTTTGACAATACTGTAATTATCCGTTACCTTTGTTTAGCCCAATGAGTATTGCAATCCGCGTCTTTTTATTTCGTTTTATCATGGCCTTCATCGTGATTGCCGTGACGGTTTATTTTTTTCAATGGGGTTGGGATTTCTATCAGACGCCCTTAGAAGAGCGATTTTATCATCCGGCCTATAAAAAACTCGGGGCATCGGGTTCTTGGGGCCATGGAATGGGTATCGTTGGAACTTTAATTATTGCCTTCGGTGTTTGGGGATATATTTATGCTAAAAAGACCTTGCGATTTGAAAAATACGTAAGACTAAAGTACCTACTAGAATTCCATATTTTTCTCTGCACACTGGGTCCTATACTGATCTTGTTTCATACAACTTTTAAGTTTGGAGGAATTGTTTCTATTGGTTTTTGGAGCATGGTGCTCGTGGTACTAAGCGGTATTGTAGGTCGGTATATCTACATTCAAATACCCCGTACCTTAAGTGGCAGGGCCTTGAGTTTTGAGGAAATCGAAGGACAGCTTTCGGTTTCAATTAATGAAATTCGGGAAATACTAAGCGCAAACGGCGCTACTTCTCCTTTGTTGGGTTCGGATTTTAAGGATTTAAATCAAGGCGATGCTGTTTTTTGGAGTGCCTTAGGTTCTCAAATTCAAGCCGCCGATATTGGTAAAAAACGCAAAACACAAGCCATGAAAGTTTTGCGAAAAATGAAAATCATGAGGGCGCGGATGCGCCGGTTGGAGCAAATGCAGAAATGGTTTTCGTATTGGCATATCTTTCACAAACCCTTCGCTATCATTATGTTGGTGATCGTAATTGTGCATGTCGCCGTTACCTTAGCCATGGGTTATACTTGGGGATTTTAATATGGATATATACGAAATTGCCATATACGGAATCACCTTTGCCTTTATCGGGTGGGTAATTTATAATTATCTTGAGAAAGCGAAAAAATTGTCATTGGCAACCCAGGCTAAGGTAGATTTGGCTAAAGCCACCGGCCGTTTTGAGCCCCTATCGCTATACCCGTATATTGACCCGAAAATTTGTATCGGCAGTGGAGCCTGCGTGAGCGCCTGTCCTGAAAAAGACGTTTTAGGCATCATGAACGGAACAGGAACCCTTATAAACACCACTAGCTGTATCGGTCACGGCGCATGTTTTCAAGCGTGTCCCGTAGATGCGATTTCCCTAAGAATTGGTACCGAAAAAAGAGGTGTGGAACTGCCCCACGTTAAGCCCAATTATGAAACCAACGTTGATGGCATTTTCATTGCCGGAGAATTGGGGGGAATGGGGCTCATAAAAAATTCTATAGAACAGGGAATTCAGGCAGTAGTGGCGTCAAAAAAACGAATAGAATTGAGTAAAGCCAAATTGGAAGGAAGTTTAGATTTGGTGATTATTGGAGCGGGTCCTGCTGGAATAGGGGCGGCGCTTAAAGCCAAAGAGCTTGGCTTGAACTATTTGGTTTTGGAGCAAGAGAGCCTTGGAGGTACGGTTTTTACCTACCCGAGGGCTAAAATCGTAATGACGCATCCAGTGGATTTGCCGCTGCACGGCCCCGTGAAACTTATAAATACCAATAAACAAGAATTATTGGCCATGTGGGAATTACTGCGCGATCAATACCAATTAAACATCAAAGAAAATACAAAAGTAAATACCATCAATAAGCGCGGTGATGGATTTATTCTCGAAATTAACGGGGGAAGTCCCATCGAAGCCCGCGCCGTAATATTGGCAATAGGGCGACGTGGAACGCCGCGAAAATTAAACGTCCCAGGCGAGCTGTCAACAAAAGTGGCTTACCGATTATTAGACGCTGAAGCCATTAAGGGCGAACGGATTCTGGTGGTAGGCGGGGGCGATTCTGCCGTAGAATCGGCGTTGTTATTGATGGATCAAAACGAAGTATTTCTTTCCTATCGAAAAAATGCGTTTGCTCG
>CAMBBZ010000177.1 GCA_945863965.1 Chitinophaga pinensis
AGGGGTAGAAAAAGTACGTACCTATTTTGGTTTAGATTCAAGTAACAGGCTAAGCATTGTAGTGGTGGGTGTAGATGCTCAAGGGGAGGACATTACAAATGGCGTGATTCTTGGTGATAGTAAATATTGCCCAAATTTTTGCCCTTCTAATTCTCCTTTAATGTAGTGGAGAAACTAATCATACTAAATAATTACACAAATGATATTTTACTAAACCTCGTTTTTGGATGGGTATTTTATGCCATTTATAAGAAACGAAGAATAAAACTTGGCAAAACTGAAACGGCGATAGCAGCATTCTATTTGGTGCTATTGGTTGATAATTGGTTTAACCATTTTACCTCCATTGAAGATTTATGGTATTATATAGCCACTGCTATTGTATTTATTCCATTTTCAGTTTTCCCCACTGCTAAATTACATTTACAGCTTGCAATTTTCATAGCGTTCGCCTCTTTGTTATACCTATTTGGTTCAGAACAATTAATACAATTTTGTTACTTTGTTACTATTGTGATTTTATTAGTTTATGCTAAAAAACATTTGCTTCAATCTGCAAGAAATAGGAATCTTGGGATTGTATTAATTCTAATCGCCGTATATTATTTTTTCATCGTACAGCCCTATACATTGTCAAAAATCGGCAACAACTGGGCTCAATCCAAATATTTAATTTACTTTTCAATTTGTGACTATACGGTGTTCACTACTATGTTAATTGTAATTCATGCAAATTTCAGAAGACTATTTTTTAATTAGATTAGCAGCCATCATCATCCCTGCTTTCGCATTGTTTATTGGGTCTATGGTCATTAGTATACTGATCATCAAGAGATATTCTCGAGCGGTAAAGCGTCTTTATCAGATGAATTTCAATGGTGTGGAAATGGAACGAAAGAGAATTGCCAATGATATGCACGATCAGGTTGGGTATAACATTATGCAGGTTAGAAACGCATTACATGAAGCATCAAAGAAAAACATGGACCCTCAGACCCTGCAACAGGTAAACCTTGCTCAACAACTTATTGCAGATTTACATTTTTCGTTGCGACAGCTAATAGAAAATATATATCCTAGGGAACTGATGTCATCAAATTGGAAAGAGAGTTTTGAACACCTCGCAAAAGAGTTGAGTCTTGGTAAAAAGCATTTAGAAATCGATATTGAGGTTGATTCTGAACTAAATACCCAACAACTGCATCAAATGTATAGGCTCACGCAAGAAATGTTGGCCAATATTTTCACGCACACCAAAGTGGAACGGGTTAATCTGCAAATTTACGAGAAGCTTGATTTAATTGATCTGAATTTTACCTACAGAAGTAATTTGGTAATTAACCCTATGATATTCGGTATTAATGGTAGAGGAACCTATATTATAAATGAACGCATGAAACAGTTGGATGCCAAAATTAAAAAATACTTTGAAGAGGGTTACAACCATGAGGTCATTAGCTTTCCAATACAAAAATGAATATATTAATTCTAGATGATCACCCTCCAATTGTTGAGTTTGTAGCTATTAAACTACAAGAGCTCAACAACAAGCTTATTATTTTAAAAGCCAACAACGTTGGGGAAGCCCTAGGGCTATTAGGTCAGCATGAAATTGATAGGGTAATTTGTGATTTGCAAATAATTTCTGGAAAGAATCTAGAAATTCCAAGATACTGCGGAAGCCTGCAAATTCCGTTTATGGTATATAGCTCGTATGTTAGTTATTCTCTCATTAAAGAATTAAACGAATGTAATATTACCTGTTATGTTTCAAAAGGATCTTTAACAGACCATTTAATAGAAGGCTTGAATAACTTGCTACAAAACAGTGCGTATTTCTGTCCAACAGTACTAAAAGAGCGCATTAATTTTCGTGGTTCCGATGTTACAAGGCCTAACCTAACTAAATCTGAATACAAAGTAGTTCAAGCTTTTGCATCGGGTATGTCAACTGTTGAAGTTGCCAATTATTTAAGCTTAGAAATAGTTACCATTAGAAATCATCGAGCTCGCGCATCAGACAAAAACTCATGCAGTTTCACCGAGTTGGTTGCGAGATTTAAGTATTGGGAAGATTGAGGTTGCAATCTCCCCCACTTGAATACCTATCAAAAATACACCTCCGTTTGTTGAGGAAAGGATACTTTAGGATTTTACTACTCTTTCACCCATTTCCCGGAATCGTAACGGATCTCCACTCCTCTTTTTAATACCACCCTGTACACATTTACGCCCGCTACCGGACTCCCTATTTCCGAACCCTTCAAGTCGTACCAACGCATATCCACCAACTGCCAGGCACTGTTTAATATCATCACCTCTCCCTGTGAATTAATCCGATAAACCGCTTCTAAACCTACTTGCCTAACGCCCGCATTATCCGTTACCGCTATCATTATTCGTGCCGTATCCCTACAGCCCATATTGCTCATTACCCGCAACTCCAACGGATAATCGCCCACTATTTTGGGATAACGATACTTGAAAACAAAGGCACTCGACGTATCGTTCTTACTGGTCGTATCGCCCGCATCCCACAACCAGGTCAATTTGGTATTGTCTTCAATATACGAACTGTGAGTGGCCTGCAACTCCGCTGCATGAATGTTCAGATCCTGCGGACTGCTCATTTGGATGTCTGCCACTGGCGAATGGAATACCCGAACCGTAAAATAGCCCGTATCCATGCAGCCCGCTAGCGGACCCTCATACCGCACCCGCCACGTTCCGGCTACGATATCTTTGGGCACCAAATTACCGTTGATGATGCCATAAGACCCCAATTCAGGCGCTTTCTTATCCCAATTGTACGAATCCCACCTAAATCGGCCTGTTACTGCCGGCTTCCCATCCACACGAACGGATTGGTATAAATCGTACTCCTCGCGATCCCGACACAGCGTTTGCGGCGACAGCGTTAAAACGGGCTCATTAATTACCGCAACCTTCACCGTATCCCACTTCGTGCAACCACCGGCGTATTTCTTAAAACTCACCGCAAATTGATACGTTCCGGCTCTTCCTTTTTCTTGGGATGCTCCCAGGTTCATGCGGTTTTCACTCAACATCACCGAACCGCTCGGAACGCCTGCGGGACTGCTCACCAACTTCCATATAGCCTGATAATCGCTTTGACTTAAATTGGGTTT
>CAMBBZ010000178.1 GCA_945863965.1 Chitinophaga pinensis
ATTTCAGGATCTCGGAGTACAATTTGCTTAGGGCTCATGGATTTTCGAAAGTACGTTGATTTGATTAAAGTTCTTGCTCTCCTTTTATATTTTTTTCAAGTCGCGTGAGGTATCGACTCTTTTGATACCAAACTGAAATTGCTCGCAACCAATCGGGCTGGAATGCTTGGGATACAGGCTCACCTAGCTCCATATTCAAGTCCATTAATTTCCCATTCAGCTCCATTCGCATCGCATCTAAACGCCTTTGCAAATCCACGCTTAATTCTTGATTTCCCTCCGCTATTTGGTCAATTTCTTCCCCTAAATCCATCGCGTCTGACAAAAAGTCCATATCAATTAAATTGATATCCAAAGGCCATTCGCCATAGAAACGCAATAAATCTGCTACCCTAGTTTCGTCTTGCTTCAAGCGGGTATACGCTTGATTGGCGAGCTCAGAGGTTTCGGGACTGTGACCTAAATCTGGATGTCCGTTTCGCTGTATGGCAATATATTTTTTACGCAAGTCTGCTAAATCCAACAAAGGCTGGGGCAATACGGCTAAAATATGAAACGGATTACTATCCATTAAAAACCGAGGGCTCTTGAAATATCAACCCAAAATATAAATACGAACAGACTTAATAAAACCGCCATTCCAATAATTTGACCGATGTATAAAACCCGCTCGTTAACAGGTCGGCGCGTAATAATTTCGTAGAGCAAAAACATGACATGGCCGCCATCGAGTGCTGGAATAGGCAAAATGTTCATTAATGCCAAGGCTAGGCTTATGGTCGCTGTTAAGGTCCAAAAGTTAATCCAATCCCAGGTAGGACCATACATTTGGGCGATTCCAATAGGACCCGCCAAAGAGTTTTTAGCATCTACTTTGCCTGAAACTACCTTGCCCAATCCTCGGGCATTGGCTGCAATTAAATCATAACTTTTTTGAGTTCCCATTACCAAAGAGGTTCCAGCAGAATAGGATATTTTTTTCTCAGCTCCTTCGAAGCCCATGATATTAGGTTGAAATCCTAAAGTACCTGTTTCACTGATGGTTATGTACGTATTACGGCTCGTTCCGTCAGCTGATTTCAACGCAAAAACTGCCGTTTGGCCGGCTTTTTTTGTCAATAATTCTTTGAACTCAAAAAAGGATCCAAACGCTTGCGAATCTACCGATACAAATGCATCTCCATCTAAAACGCCTGCTTTAGCGGCCGGACTTCCGCCAACTACCTGTTTAACATTAAATTGGTAACGGGGGGCAATCAAAGGCAATTCACTCGACATCGAAAATGAATTTTCAATATTATCGGGAAGTGTTAACGTAATGGTTTCATTTGCTCTAGTAAGGGTGATTACTTTACGGCTATTCGTTAAAAACTCTGGATTCATAAAACTACCCATGAGGTTGTCTACCTTTTCCCCATTGAGAGCCGTGATTTGGTCTCCCGTTTTTAATCCCCATTTCTGGGCTTCGGGACTCACATAAATACCGCCGCGTTCGTTTATAGCCGATGTTGGCACATAGGATTCTCCTTGTGAAAAGATAAGTCCGGAGATTATAACAATTCCTAATATCACATTGACTACCACACCGCCAACCATGACAATTAAGCGTTGCCAAGCCGGTTTGGATCTAAATTCCCAAGGTTCGGGTTCTGCTTTTAATTGGTCTTTGTCTAAACTTTCGTCTACCATTCCCGCAATTTTTACATAACCGCCTAATGGCAACCAACCAATGCCATACTCGGTATCGCCTCGTT
Organism: Chitinophaga pinensis; assembly: GCA_945863965.1. Taxonomy (GTDB): domain Bacteria; phylum Bacteroidota; class Bacteroidia; order NS11-12g; family UBA955; genus VMCP01. The sequence continues at coordinate 1,755 of CAMBBZ010000178.1, forward strand.
TAAATTTAAACAGCTTTACGCCGAATGCATCAAAGAAGAGATAGAATTTTTCGACCTTGATGCCAAATGCACGTGCCGCTAAAAAATGTCCCAGTTCATGCAAGGTCACTAAAAGACCGAGGGCTGCAAAGAACTGCACGAGGGTAATAAGGGTATTCATATAATGTTATGGGTTGCAAAAGTAGGTTTTACATTGTATCGGCACATCAGGTTTCGCGAAAAATGCAAATATTCAAGACGAAATTTGCTTTTCCATGTAAAAATGGGGAATTCCCACTTCCATAAAGGACTCCCCTTTAAGGGAATAATTCCTTTTTTCATAAAAGGCCACGGCCGTTTCTCGTGCGTGCAGGGTTATTTGATGCACCCCAGATTCGCGGGACCACTTCTCAATAAAATCGACCAACTTTTTGCCTAAACCCTTACTTTGAAATTCAAAATCTACCGCCACTTGACGCATTTTATAAACGCCATTTCCGGTACTCACCATTTGGGCCGTTGCCAGAACTCGATCTTCATGAAGCAAAGCAAAATGGGTGTAGGCTTGTTCGGCGCGGATGTCTTCCCCCGAAAAAAACAAGCCTAATGGCGCCCGCAATACCCGATCGCGCAGCGCCAAAGCCTGATAATAATCAATCGATTGGAATTCGACGATTCGTACTTCCATTATTTCTTGTTGCGGTCTTGGGCTTCGCAGACTCCCAAGGCCACCATATTCATGATTTCGCGCACGGTAGAGCTGTGGTGCAAAATATGAACGGTTTTGTTCATGCCTAATAATACAGGACCAATGGCCTCACTGCCGCCCATCGTGCGAAGCAGTTGATAGGCCGCGTTTGCCGAATTTAAATCTGGGAAAATGAGCGTGTTGGCCGATTCTTTTCCTAATTTATTGAAGGGATACAACTCTTGGCGTTGTTCGCCGTCAAAAGCGTAAACGGGTTGCATTTCACCATCGACTTGAATGTGCGGGTCGTTTTGGTGTAAGCGCGCCACCACTTTTTTAATTTTATCGGGCGATACGCCGTGATTCGATCCAAAATTCGCATAAGAAATCATGGCGATTTTAGGCTCAATTTGGAATGATTTGACACGGGTGTATACGTTTTTAACCAAAATATAGAGATCGTCTTCACTCAACTCCACATTAACGGTGGTATCGGCAAAAAATATCGGTCCGCTTTTGCCCATCATGATATGCATACCCGCAATTCGCTGGGTGTCGGAACTCATTCCGATGCACGAAAGGGCGGGCTTCAATGCCAGTGGGTAACTGCGTGTAAGTCCGGAAATAAACACATCGGCCTCGCCGGTTTCAACCATCATGGCCCCAAAGTAATTGCGGTTGCGCATTTGGTATTCGGCCTCATAAGGGGTAAC